>JBFXII010000135.1:0-7471 GCA_050176095.1 Desulfomonilaceae bacterium | reverse complement strand
AAGCTGGTTTTATCATAAATGCTGCTAGAACAGCAGTTTCTGGGTCTTCAGTCGGGACAGGTTTGTTCGAGTTGCTTGAAATAATCGGCCAAATTAAAGTTGTGGCAAGATTACGATTCGCCACCAACCTGATAGAGAAAAAGTAACTCAAGTTTGATAAGGCTATCAGAGCAGCTTCTTGACGTAGCTGCTCTATTTTTTTTCAAAATTGACGCTGAAAATTGAGCGCGCTATCTTTTCGGCCTGATCGAGAAATCCTTTCGGTTTTGAAGAATTTACCAACACGGAAAAAACTAAAATTCTTCCTGTTTTGCTCACACCAAATCCAGACAGAGCGCTAACACCTCTTAGGGTTCCGGTCTTGGCCCTAATTTTCCTGCGCATGTTCGCGTCACTAAACTTCTCTTTTAGAGTGCCATCCACTCCTGAAACTGCAAACGAAGACAAATATTCGGGTCCATAATTGAAATCGCCAACCGACGTCAATAAAACTTTTACTAAAGTAGAAGCGCTTATCTTATTGCCTCGAGATAAGCCTGAAGCGTCCGAAAGCGAAAACTGCGACTCGGAAACACCACATTTGACAAGATAACGCTTCAAGACTTCCAAGCCTTTTGCCCTAGTTCCTGGAACTCCTAAAGCGGTAGCTCCAAGAGTCAGGCACACCTGTTCTGCCATAAAGTTGTTACTAAATTTATTAAGCCAATAGATTATCGAACTCATTGGTTTGGAAGGATAATCACAAATCAGGGTAGCTGAATCTGGAACCCGTCCTTGGGCAACTGTTCCCTGAATTTTTATTCCTTCGCGTTGTAAGAACTCCTTCAAAGTATAGCCGAAATAGAGTGACGGATTCGAAACGTTAACATATCTGCTGCGAGATTGAGAATCTACGCCAATAGAGCCACTGACGGCTAACAAATCTTTGCTCTCGGGGGTAGAGGTCTTGTCTATGTCGAACTGACATGGTCTAGAACCCTCTACTGTCCTGACATTAGACCTCAGTTCAAAATACTGGCTAGCGGGATCCAAAATGACTCGGGCGGCTTGTCCTACCCGTGATGAGGCTACTACAGATACCTTAACGGAGTTAAAATTAAGGGAGAGCGCGCTATATGGAGCGTGGTATGCGCGCATTCCGAGTTCCTCATTTTCATCTACCGGTTTTCCAGGTTCAAAAAAAATGTCATCTACAATGATTGAACCACGTACCTCGGCTAATCCCTTGTCTGCGATCATACGTGTAAGCAAAAATAGATCTTCTGTTACAAAGTGAGGATCTCCAGCGCCTTTCACATAAAGATTTTTAACGGACGAACCATTCCAGCCATCCGCATAAACATTCGTGCGATAAGTATGATCTGGGCCCAAATAGCTCAGCGCGCACGCGCTTGTTATTATCTTTAATGTTGATGCTGGGACAAGCGGTAGATCAGGATTTATTTCCATCAAAATCTGACCGGATCCTAATTCCGCAACTTGAATAGACGCTACCATTCCCGATTGAAGTTCGTTTTCAACTATGGATCTAAGCTCTTTGTTAAACGGTGGTGCCTGCGCGTCAGCCAAACTGGTCGAGCAACAAACGAACATAAATATAAATACTAAATAAAGCAGGTGGTTACACATGAATGTTTTTGAGCGAACTAGACGATTGTGGTCTAAGCAGGATGATTCAGCCATTTGAATGGCTGAGACCAAACAGCGCGTTGAAATCATTTGCGACACCATATATTAAGATATTTCATATACTTCTGTTCAACAAATAAAATGACAAATTAACCATTGTTTTCCATTCAAACTAAAATAGTATGTAGTTTTAAGTAGATAGAAATAATATATTTCCGGGAGCATGTCAACAAGTGACCCAATAGTTTTTTAGCGCGCAGCATTGGCAGCATAATAAAGTATATAAAACAATGTAAAAATAGCAAGTTAAAGCCGTTTCTTTTGTTAAAGAATATACTGATTTCTCGAAAATAGTATCAAGCCATTGATAAAAAGTTATATTTTTTGCTTGACATAATTTCGACTGACATGTAAAGGGATTTTCAACATTTTGAGCTGGGAGGAAGGGTATGTTGAGAAGAATCCCTTTTACGCCGTTGGTATGTCTAGTTATTTTTGTATCAACTTGTCTATTTAACGTTTCTTGGGCAGCTGGTCCAGATGAGTCGCTCGAGATATTGCTCAAACCAAATCAAACGAGCATAGCGACCACGCCAACTGTTCAGGCAACCAAAGCACGGCGCACGGGCGGCGCCTCATATTACGGGGCGCCACCAGCCCTAGTGACAAAAGTCAAAGCTCCTATTCCTACAATTTACGCGCCGGGTTTTCAGGTACCCACAAGCATTTTGCCAATGCCACAGGTGGGGCAATGGCAAATCGGCGCACAAGCCTTATTTGCCCGTCTTCGTGGTAACGTATCATGGCCTAACTGGAATCAGAATAATTGGTGGTGGGGCTGGGGCTGGGGAATAAACACAAACCCAAGCTTCTCCGATAGTCTTCAATTACCTGGATACCAAGTCTTACCAGCAGTGGATGCACGCTATCAGTTCAGGCCTAGATGGGCTGTGAGATTCTGGGCCCTCGGTAACGAAACCAAAGGTGGTGGTTGGGTCCAAGACCCCTTCTATTTCGGTTTTACGCAGGGAAGCGCAACTCCTTTTCAGTATAGCAGCGGTCAGGTCATCACATCTCGCTGGCAACATGGTTATTACCAAGTGGGGCTGCTGTACGACGCAATTAGAACCTGCAACACCGCATTGAGCATATTCGGCGGATGGATGCATACTGATGACAGGATTGATGTGAATTGTACTTATTGCGGATGGAACACCTCCACTTTAAGCAAGAGCATGGACACCGTCTAAGTCGGACTGGAACTGCAGAAAAGCATGGTGACGACATCTACGGGCGGTACCTTCTCCTGCGATAACAGAGCTACTGCGATGTTTGGCGATGACGTAACGGCTTGGGACGTCCAGTTAGGGGGACGATACACGATTCCGCTGAATTACGGTCGATGGGGTTATCTTAAAGGCGGTTACAGATTCATCAACCAGAACAAAAATCAACTCGATTATGCTCTAAATTATACGATAGATGGCGGTTTTGCTGAGCTAGGATTCATATTCTAATAACAAATAACCGGTTTTGTCAGGCCGATGTGTAGGCAGGGAACTCAAACAAACTATCCGGAGATCCCTATAGACCCAGACAACTGATTCTCCGGATTAAAGCTAGCTAGTGTTGCAGAGAACCCACTATTCGATCGGCCTTTCAATTTAGTGAGCCCGGCCGCTTGACGGCGTCTCCCAGCTCGACCCTATCGGTCGGGCTTCTTTTTCTTTTGTAGCAGAAAATCCGCTTTTCTGGAAATTGCAAAAATCCTTTTTATCGTCCTCATGAAGAAATTGCATGTTTTTCTAACAAGTTTACCACGAATTTTATGGAGGAGCACAGCGTGAAAATTGTTATTGCTACAGATTCCTATAAAGGAAGCCTTACATCTATCGAAGTGGCTAACCATATTGAAAAAGGGCTCCTAAAAGTTTTTCCGCAGGCCCAAATCACTAAAATACCCATTGCAGACGGAGGCGAAGGCACAGTTGAGGCAATGATAAGCGCGACAAGTGGGAGCATTCATCAAACAGTGGTTAAGGATCCATTGGGAAAAGAAATACAATCTTTTTTTGGAGTATTGGGTGATGGTAAGACTGCGGTTATAGAAATGGCTGCTGCTTCTGGACTAACTTTGGTTCCTTTTCGCGATCGAAATCCGCTCATCACATCCTCATTTGGAACCGGTCAGCTCATAAGACATGTAATAAAGCTAGGCCTCAAAAAAATAATCCTGGGAATAGGTGGTAGCGCCACCAACGATGGTGGGGCGGGAATGGCTGAGGCCCTAGGCGTGCGATTCCTGGATAAATTTGCCCAACCTCTTGTTCCAGGGGGCGCGGCTTTGATAGATCTTAAGGAAATTGATCTGTCGCAATTAGACCCGGCCGTAAAAGAAACAGAAATACTTGTGGCCTGCGATGTTGATAATCCCTTATGTGGTATTAAAGGGGCTTCAGCGGTATATGGTCCACAAAAAGGAGCAACAGGGGAAATGGTTGCGCTTCTCGATAGCGCGTTAAAAAATTACTCTTTGGTTGCCGCAAAAGCTACAGGCCGAGATGTCAGTGATATTCCAGGATCCGGCGCCGCAGGAGGCATGGGGGCTGGACTACTTCTTTTCACCAAAGCCTCTCTGAGATCCGGGGTTCAGATTGTTATTGAAACGACTGGATTAGAGGAATTAGTCAAAACTGCCGATCTAATCATCACAGGTGAAGGAAAAACTGACAAACAGACTTCATTTGGCAAAGCTCCGGTCGGAGTAGGAGAATTAGCGAGAAAATATGACAAAGTAGCGCTGTGTCTTTCTGGTAGTTTGGGCGAAGGCGCAGATGATATTCTTAATCATGGAATTCATGCCATTACCAACATTACCGAAGGACCTGTAACTTTGGAGGAATGTATTCAAAACGCGGACAAGCTTCTTGAACGATCAGCCTTTAGGCTCGGTTTGACACTTCGTGCCGGCGTGAATCTCGCCAAAGCGTTAGGAATTGCTAACGAAACAAGTTTCAATGAGTCACCCTATTAAAGCTCATGGCCTCTCAGAGAGTGTTTAAGGCCTGCACTGATTTTCACTTTTACAACTTTGCCCAGTAGTTCTCCGTTTCCAGTTGAAAAATTCACAATCTTATTTGTTCGAGTTCTCCCGAAAGCTTGACGATATGGTCCTGAAGGATTTTTTTCCACCAACACCTCCACGGTTTGTCCTTCCATCGACCTATGATATTGGTGTGTAATTCTGTCCTGAATTTGGTGAACCGTCTCCAAGCGCATGCCCTTAATCTCTTCGGTTAAATGTCCCTCAAACAATTCTGCGGCAGTGCCTGGCCTGACAGAATATTTGAAAGAAAAAATTTGGTCATATTTGACTATATTCAGGGCTGAAACAGTATCTTGAAAATCCTCCTCATTTTCTCCCGGAAAGCCAACGATTATATCTGTGGTGATTGCAACCTCGGGAATTCTGTTACGCAAAGCTTCAATTGTTGATAAATACTCCTTCCGAGTATACTTTCTACCCATCGCTCTCAATATAGAGTCAGAGCCGCTCTGAATAGGTAAATGAACATGTTCACAAACCTTGTCTAAAGACGCCATGGCGTCAATCAATTCATCATCAAAGTCTTTGGGATGCGAAGTGGTGAATCTTATGCGCTCCAATCTGCCAATATCGTTGATTGCTTTTAGGAGAGATGCAAAAGTTGGCCTATCTTTGGTCAGATCCAATCCATAGGCGTTTACGTTTTGGCCCAACAGGGTAACTTCCTTTATTCCATGTTCCACTAACCATTTAATCTCATGAATAATTTCATTAGTGGGTCTACTCTGCTCAGGGCCTCTCGTGTAAGGCACCACACAGTATGAGCAAAAATTTGAACACCCCTGCATTATGGTCACAAATGAGCAGACTTGGTTCTTGCGGGGCGCCAATCCCCTTAAATTCAACGATTTTACATCCTCTGAAAAATCGGTCTTTGAAATCCTGTTTCTGTTGTTCTTGATTCGAGCGATCAATGTAGGCAATTCTGAAATCTGATGAGTGCCGATTACCACGTCAACCAAATCTGTAGCTTTTAGAAGCTCATCTTTTTCCTGCTGAGCTACACATCCAGCAACGATCAACACGGTATCTGGATTGTTTCGCTTCTGGTTACGAAATCGTCCGAGCGCGCTGTAAACTTTGTGCTGGGATTTTCCTCTAATTGCGCAAGTATTGATCAAAATTATATCTGCTTCCTTTTCGTTAGATGTAGGCGCAAAACCAGATTCCTCAAGTAGTGACGCCATTATCTCGGAGTCGTGAACATTCATCTGACAGCCGTAAGTCTCAATAAAATAAATTCCCTTTGGCAAAACTTATGTTTCTCCTAGATTACTTGTTTTGATCGTAATGCGATCTTTTTTTTCGATTCGGAAATGGCAAACAACCCAAACACGATTTATTTAATAACCTAGACAAAATCTGACATTACGATGTGAAAAATGTACGCGATACCATGAAAATCTTGCACACCACAAAAATGTCCTATTAATCAAAAGGTTATGTTTTTTAGATATGAAATGATCGGCGAATTGAGACTTTCTTGAGTAAAAAGTACATCTTACACCCGGCGCCTTTGGGTCTTTAGGATTCGCCTGTGATTACGTTATCCTTGTGTAACAAACATTTCAACTCACCGGAACTAAAAAACAAGTTGGTAAAAAAAAAGCCCACCTTATTTTGAAGGGGGCTGAGGGTATGGATTAGGAGTCGTTTCTTAATAAATAGTTATGCAACATGTAGACCAAAACGCAAATGTTAATCGCAAATAATTTGACGCTCATGAAAATATTACATAAAGCGGTCGTCTTCATTTACCAACCCCATAACATCATCGACCGATTTCAGGAACAGGACTTGTTCTTCTGTGGTTAAATCAACTTCAACAACTTTTTCCACTCCGTTAGATCCAAGAACTGCAGGCACACCTACGAAGATTCCTGACTGCCCGTATTCACCATCCAGATAGGCGGCAACTGGTAACAGCCTTTTCTTATCAGCCAAAACGGATTTTGCCATCTGAACTGACGAAGCTGCCGGCGCATAAAAAGCGCTGCCTGTTTTGAGAAGGCCTACAATTTCGGCTCCCCCCTGCCTGGTTCTCTGAACTAGTTCTTCCAACCTTGATTCAGAAACGAATTTTGTAATAGGGACACCCCCTACAAAACAATATCTGGTCAAAGGCACCATGGTATCCCCATGGCCGCCAAGAACTAACGCGTGGATATCTTCTACGGACACGCCTATTTCTTCTGCGATAAAAGTCCTGAATCGAGCGGTATCAAGAACTCCGGCCATACCGATTATTTTTCTGGGCTTGAACCCCGACTTCTTCCAGGCCGTATAAACCATGGCATCTAAAGGATTAGAGACAACAATCATGACTGCATCAGGTGAAAATTTCGCCGCTTTTTCGCTAACTTCTCCCACTATTTTAACATTAGTAGACAGAAGGTCATCTCGACTCATGCCAGGTTTTCGTGCTATCCCCGCCGTTATTATTATCAGATCGCTTTCAGCAGTTGATTCATAGTCGTTAACTCCGACTACCCTGGTATCGACTCCCAATACAGGCGTGGTCTCGTACATATCCAGACCCTTGCCCTGAGGAATTCCATCGAGAATGTCTACAATTACTATATCTCCCAGCTCCTGAGCTGAGGCATAAGCCGCCACTGAAGCCCCGACATTTCCAGCCCCTATCACTGTTATCTTTTTTCTCGGCATCTTCGTTGTCTCTCCTTGAATTTTTCTAAAACCGATCAAAACAATGGCCCAATCTAATTAATATTCTGT
>JBFXII010000134.1:0-7502 GCA_050176095.1 Desulfomonilaceae bacterium | reverse complement strand
TGCTCTTCGCTCCCTTTCAGCTTTCAATCGAGCGAATACGCTATTTTGGACCTCTTCGGGCAAGTCAACGCGTTTGATTCTAACATCTATAACTTTTATACCGAAGCGTTTTGCTTGTTCTTCTGTGCCAGAAGTAACCTGAGCCATGATTTGCTCGCGTTCTTCTCTGATAAACTCCTTGAAATTGTGATTGGCAATTTCCTGTCTAACTCTGGCGAAGATAATGTCATTGAGTCTTGCGATGGCTCCGGAATAATTCCTCACAGTTTGGTAAAATGCTAGAGGATCCGTAATCATCCACCTGGAAACTGTGTCGACGGTGAGCCTCTTCTTGTCAAGCGTAATATATTCTGCAGGTCTTGCCTCAGCAGCTAAAATTCTTTTTTCGAAGAGTAGGAGTTCTTGAATAAAGGGATATTTCGCGTATAAGCCTGGCTCCTGAATGATTCTGACAGGTTTTCCGAATTCCAAAATGAGGCCCTGTTCCCATTCTTGGACAATAAACAATGATTGGCTCGCAACGAATATTATTATACCTAAGACTGCAATTATCTTTGTCATGTCAATCAGTTCCTTTCCGAGAAGTAGCGGGGTCTTTTTGAGATGTTGTTGGCGAAGTCCCGGAGCCTGCTCTTGTGTGATCTGAAATAGGCAGCAGAGGCAACAACTTGGAATCCGGTGATTCCAGCACAAACTTTTTAGCCATCGGCAGGAACTTTTCGACACTTTCTAGGTATAGTCGTTCTCGGGTTACCTTAGGCGCTTTAGAATATTCCACCAAAACAGAGGAGAACCTTTGCACATCGCCTTCGGCTCTTATAACTCTTTGAACCTTGTAAGCTTCTGCTTCCCTTATTTCTTGTTGAGCCTGACCTCTAGCTTTGGGTAACACATCTTCCTGATATCCGTCAGCTTCTTTGATTAGACGTTCCCGATCTTCCCAGGCTCTAACAACGTCATGAAAGGCTTCCTGAACTTGGGACGGCGGGTCAACAACGAGTAATCGGGCCTGCGTGACCTGAAGTCCTGTATTATAGGTATCCAGAAGTCTCTGGAGATAGGTTTCGACCTTGTTCTGTATCTCCATGCGGCCTCTAGTCATTGTGTAATCAATGGTGTTTTCTCCAACAACACCTCTTAGAGCCACCTCAGCTGATGCTTTCAGAGCATTCTCAGGATTTTCGCAACCAAACAGGAACTTGACAGGATCCTGAACCTTGTATTGTACAAATAGCTGAACATCCACTATATTTTCATCGCCCGTCAGCATAAGAGATTCCGCAGCAATTGCCCTTGTTCGGTTGGCGTCGGACCTGAAACCAATTTCTGCTCTACGAACTTTGGAGATGTCAACGATCAGTTGCGCCATAAAAGGCTTCGGTAGTCTATAACGTAGTCCAGGATCAGTGATTGAATGGACCTTGCCAAACATCAATACTATGCCTTTTTCGCCAGGACCAACTACGTAAAGCCCAGAGAGCAAATAAAGAACAACCAAGACCACTACAATGGCGCCAATTCCCCAGCCTTTAAGAAACTTGTTCATCATAGCCTTGACGTCTTCGACGCCTTTTTGTAGTTCTCTCACAGCGTTGTGCTCTGGTCTCGGTTTAAACTCCGTCATGAGGCCTCCGTAATATAGATATCCTAAGAAATATATAGCATGGACCGTCGAAAATCAAACCCATCTCGGTCTTCGGCGTGTGTTTCTATGTTGTCAGAAGGAAATCTGTGAGCTAAAAAATGCAAACAAAAAGAGGCTGACAAGAAAAACCAGTAAAAGGGCAGAAGGCATGCCCCTAAACTGGTTGGTATAAAAAAGGTGCGGTCGAGGAACCTGGAGACTAAATTTTTTCGCCTCGACGAATACGATCAAGGGCAGTATTAAGCATATTACGAGCTGTTTCCCGTTTTTCCTGTACCTCCTGCCTCCATACGTCTATTTTATGTATCGCCTCTGTTTCCCAAGGGAGCCATGTTGAGTCATCTCTATTTCTTATCGATTTTTCCAACTCTTTAGGGATAGGTGGAGTAGAGCTTTCATCGTAATGATTCTCCAGCTTTCTCATAAACTTGAACAACAATTTCATTTCCTTTTTTGTAAGACGCCTCTCAGTATCTTCTTGTCCAAATAATTCTTTCCTAAGTGAGGTGTCATTTTCGGCCTTGAGTTCTTGTATTAACTTTTTTAAGTACTTGAAATTAGCTGTGAAATCATTAGCTTCGGATCCAGTCTCCAATAGGACGTGCGACGAACTTTGAGTCATGTCTAACTCCTTCATATTCACCCAATAAGTACCAAAAATGGTCAATTTTTTATTAAACAGAAATCAAAAACAGAGGAAAACCGAATTATTCACCATTGCTTCCAATATCCTATTTTATCTAGGCATTGAGCGTATGGGATTTTCGGGAGAATCAAGTTCTCTCGAGAAGGGCTCCTATCACCGGTAGCTGATGTAGTCAAGAAATTAATGCTTATTATACGCCAATATTTTGAATTAAAATGAAACTATTTCGCGATTTAGTAGTCAAACAATTTGCTAAATGCGCGATTTAAACGCGATTTATTTCCTATTTTTAATGAGGCGCGGGTTTAGCGCGAATTCCGTCTAGCCAGTTTGCGCGCGTACTTGCTGTCACATCCTTTTTGATCTTGTCATTTCGTAGATCAGTTTCTAATTGCTAATTGAGATAAATCTCTACATAGCCTAAAATTGTGATATTTTGGGGTTAATTAACTTATAGGCAATACTGACACCCAGTGGTGGACTTGATGGGACAGGGGCAATTTCAGGGATGGATAGTATTTCACATTTTTTTCAGCCTGCCATAGTTAAGATATCGGCTGTTTTTTTAGCCCTCCTGATAATGAATCGAACACTTCCGCTCTATATTTGTTTGATGGCTGTGAGTATTGTCTTGGGTTTGTGGATGCACATGGGGTTGGATTGCATTTTAAGGGTTATGCTGGCGGAGAGTTTGGCGGCATCCACCCTAATTCTCGCTCTTGTAATCACCCTAATTGTTGTTTTCAGCGGATTGTTGAAACGTAGTGGTCGTTTAGAAAGAATTGTAGACGCTATGAAAGGTTTGTCATCGCGAGCAGGGGTGAGCCTTGCTTTAGCTCCGGCGCTGATAGGACTTTTACCAATGCCAGGCGGGGCTGTATTCTCTGCTCCTATGGTCGAAACCGTTCTTGGGAATTCCGGGATAAAGCCCGAATCAAAGTTGGCCATCAACTATTGGTTCAGGCATGTTCCAGAATTTGTTTGGCCGCTTTATCCAGGGTTTATTCTCTGTCTTTCTATCTTTTCTCTGGAAGCCTGGCGTTTAACAATGATTCAGATTCCCATGAGTGTTGGGGCTATTCTAGCTGGGTTCATTTTTGTGCTGCCCGAAATCGCAGCGAATACTAACGGGGCAAATCGAATTAGCAAAAGGTCCGTATTAAATTTCTTTAGAGAAACATCTCCTATTCTGACTGTGATTGTTTTAATGTTCGCTCTGCAGGGTTTGGCGGAAATTTACAAATTGCTATTGGGTTATAGCATTCCATTATCTCAACATCTTAGCATGACCTTGGCTTTGCTCATAGGCATCGCTTCTGTAAAAATTGGCGGCAATATTCCGGCACGGGTTATCCGATCTAGCATAGTAGAGTCGGGAGTGATTTCGACAATATTGCTTGTTTTTGCAATCATGGCTTTCAAAGGGATTCTTGAAGAATCACAAACCATAACTCAGATTAGAAGTGAACTAAAGGCTATCAATGTATCTGAAACTTATGTGATAGCGCTACTTCCTTTTATAGCAGGATTGGTAACCGGTATAGCCGTCGGCTTTGTGGGATCGTCCTTCCCTGTAGTAGTATCTCTGATTCCCCCGGACCAGAACATGCTACCGTATGTGGTATTGGCATACGGAGCAGGCTTTTTGGGAATGATGATGTCACCAGTCCATTTGTGTTTCTTGTTAACTCAAGAATATTTTCACACCAACGCACTTGATTCCTACAGGCAATTCTGGAAACCAGCTCTTTTTCTAATGATATGGATAGTCATATTTTTTATGTTTTATAGGGTTGTGTTATAAGATGGACGGAGCTTGTCATACTGTTTTGTTAGAAGATCAGAATTGAAGCTTCTTTTCTTGTAGGAGATTACTTGTCACTGATTCGTGAAGCACGCGGGAAGACAATTTTGAGGGTTTTAATTCGGCTTTTAACAACTGTGCCACATGCATGCAGTTAGAGAATAGCATTTGTGAGGACATAAAATGAGTTGGATCCATCAGAGAGAAAATATGGCGAGAGAAATTCTGAAATTACTCTATGACCATAAGATGATAAGGACATTTTACAGAGACAAACCAGACGGATGGAGGCTTATGTCTGGTATCTACAGTCCTATTTATATCCAGTTACGACCTCTGGTTTCTTATCCAGAGGTTTTCAAAAAAATATGTGAAGCAATGTGTGTATTGTTGAGAGAAGAAGCGCCTGAAATTAGCAAGGTAGTAGGAATAGCCATGGCTGGAGTGCCGCTCGTAGCGGGTATGGCCGTAGCTGGATTGATGCCGGCAGCTTTCACCAGAAAAATGGAGAAAGTGAAATCTGTTGAGGATTTCAGATCAGTAATACAGAGCTATGGGGAGCATTCTTTGGTTGAGGGTGAAATTAAGGAAAGTGATAAAATAGCTCTGGTTGACGATTTGGTTACGAGATTTGATAGCAAGCTCATTGCGTTGGAACAAGTCAGAAACGAATTAGAAAGACGAAAGATTAATAGCGCCGAATGCAAAACTGTGCTGGTAGTCCTAGATAGGGAGCAAGGAGGCGCTGAAGCTGCCCAGTTAAACAATTTGAATTTAATAAGTCTCATTAAGTTTAAAACCAATGGCCTGGAATACCTTAGACCGCACATGGACAATTTCGAGTGGAATACTATTGCGGACTATCTCGAAGACGCGGACCAGTATCAAGATCCTGACAAACAAAAAAACCTGGCTGAAAGGGCATCAATATACGCACGATCCTAAACAAAAAGCTTGACGAGTTTTGGAGAATGCCATAAGAATAATAAATTAATCCAGTGTAGCAGTTTGGTTCTATGCTACAATTTCAGAGGCTTCGCTTTTAGAGTTGGCTGTTAAGCCCGGCGAAGTTTGTCAGAAGGGATTTGATACTTCCGGCCAAGATTGCCCTATATTTCTTTTCAAGTTGGATTCATCATCATGTCGCGCAACTGCGGCATCAGCTCGTTGTTAATCAAAACTAAAGATCGACCGTTGTCGTGCTTGAAAACATGTTTTGGAAAAGCACGTTTTTCTCGTTGACTAGTTCTTCAAACAATCATTCCTGGGAAAGGAGAGAATACTGTATGCCCGGTGTCTACGTAAAAGAGGATGAGCCTTTTGAAAATGCCTTGAGAAGATTTAAAAAACAGGTTCAAAAATCAGGTGTACTGACAGAAACCAAGAAAAGAAGAGCATACGAAAAACCGAGTGTAAAAAAGAAAAGAAAAGCCATGGCTGCACGCAAAAGACTACTCAAGAAGTTGAGACGTATGAGATCCAAATAAGTCGTTAGTGGCTAAGGATTAAGAACATATAGTTTCTGTGAATTTTGATATTCAATTGTTTGACAACTGCGCGCTGCATTTGATGAACGAAAATCGAAGTTGTGAATAAAAAATGTTTGGAATGCGTTGAATCAAGTGCTGAAAAAAATTGATCTTTCTCACGTGTCAGACTCCAGATGGTTGATCGCGATAATATATTCGCTTTTCGGCCTAGTCTTGGTAAGCGCTATAAGTCAATGGAATCTATCCACAGAGCCACTCAGCTTTGCAGAGTGGCTCGTGGTATCAGCAATAACACTGCTTGCTGTTATGCTCTTTTCGGTATCACTGTTCGAACTCATTAGTTACTTCGTGTTTCTGCCCTCTGTTCGAAGTGACTCGCACATTTTTACGCGAGTTCATGCTAACCATCTTATTCATCCCTTGACCACATCTCTTGTCTTGGCTACTTTCACGATTTGTCTGGTAAGCGGATCGTATACCTCCTGGATTCTGTGGTTCTTGCTTTTGATCGCATACTTGGTCCAGACGGTGTCGATGATAAGTCAGATCAAGAAAGATCAGGTAGCAGATTCTACGGTGTCTAGTACTCAGAGCTTAGCGACTTTGATTGCACATCTGATTTTTGGAGCGGAGATCGTAACGTTGGCTGGTGGGGCTAGGGTCATTTCGCCTTGGAATATCAGAAAATTACCTGAAGACACATGGATTGTTGACGTCAGAACGAAGCCGGAATTTGAATGGAACCGACTTCAGGGGGCCGAAAACTATCCGTGGGGGGGAGGGCTTCTAGATGCCTCACAGTCTGTCCCGAAGGATCGCACTATTCTTGTTACGTGTCTTTCAGGTCATCGTTCGCCAGGTGTTGCAGTGATGCTAAGGAGACTCGGTTTTACAAATGTTTATAATTTGAACTGGGGGCTTTTATATCTCATACTTTTAGAAAGGGGAAAAAGAGGCCAAGGGAAATTCAATTTAACACGACCTAATAGGACAACAAGCGAGAGAGGTAAAGATTACAAGATAATATCATACGGTTACATAGCGTGTGCTTTTCTCATTCTGATTCTGGCGCCGCTCGAAAACAGTGTTGACTCGGCACATGTTTCTGTCATGCAGAGAATGATTGGAATTGCGCTAGGCTTGTCCGGTCTTTTATTGGCATGGTTAGCGTATAAATCTTTGGGAAGGAACTTCCGGGTGTTTGCTGCGCCAAGGAGAAGTGGTAATCTGATTCGGTCCGGAGTGTATTCTAAGGTAAGGCATCCGATGTACACAGCCGTAATAATGGGGTTTGCGGGTTACGTCCTCTATTGGGGAGCTATTTGGAGCACAACGCTTTGGTTGGCGCTAACGGCGCTTTATGTTGTGAAGGCAATCAAGGAGGAAGAGGTCTTAGCTCAAAGATACCCCGATTACAACGATTACAAGAGCGCAACAAAAAGATTTATTCCTTACATCCTATGAAAATATCTTGTGATTATCCCAGAGCCCCTATCTTTTCAGATCGCACCGACTTACGGACCTTCACGCTTTGACGAGTTACCTCAGCGATTATTTCCTTGCGCAAGTGAGTTACGAGTAAATCATCCAATATGGCAGGGCCGTGTTCAAGAAACATGGATGCGATAAAGGCAGTTGGTAGAGCATTGTTTGACGTTATCGCAATTGAGGCCTCTTTGACAGCCCAGTCATTGCCGTTGAATGATACCGCCAAGCCGCCGCCTGACTTCACCAGGCGAAACGCTTCAATGTCTGTGATACTGTCGCCTACGTAAATCACGTCAGCTAGCGAAACGTCAGACTCACCGATAATTTTTTTAATAGCCGCAGCTTTTTCCTTTCCTCCTATGGGATTGACTTCTCCAAGCAATTTCCCAATCTCCAGACCAACTAGCCCCTTCCAAAAGATTACATCGA
>JBFXII010000133.1:0-7517 GCA_050176095.1 Desulfomonilaceae bacterium | reverse complement strand
CTTCCTCTCAGGAGCAACATTGAAGCTATAAGCGAATATGTATTCAATCAAATCGATCCAGAGTTCCCTCAAAGGTCTCGCAGTATCGCAGTGGCCTTTGTTGTCGCGTCCGAGAATTATGGGCAAGGTTCGTCTCGAGAACATGCTGCCATTGCCCCTCGATTTCTGGGAGTTAGGGCAAAACTTGCAAAAAGTTTTGCTAGAATACACAAGGCCAACCTTATAAATTTTGGTATAATCCCCTTAACTTTTAAAAGTCCTGAAGATTATGATTCAATAGCGCAAGGGGACTCAATCTCTATAGAATCGGTCAGAAGACAGATTGAAAATGGAGCGACAGAATTAGTGGCCAAGATTTCGTCAACAGGTAAAAAAATTCCACTTCTTCTTCAAGTAACAGATAGGGAAAGGAAAATCCTTCTGGCCGGAGGATTAATAAATCTGGCGAAAGACGAATAAAAATTCATTTTTCAATTAAATACGGAAAAAAGAGATATGGCTGTAGAGGAGCTCAACACGAGATGCTGGGCGGCCTTTTGCAGCATTATTTTTTGCTAGCGCTCAAACCAGATGATTCAAATCAGACGGAACGTGTCTAGTCAGGCACAAAGAAATGTTCAGGAAGACGCTAAAGATAGAACTGAACAGATGGCTGGGGCAGGAGGCTTAAATTAAGGCTAGCGTGTTGGGCCTTTCTCTCCCTTGAATCTTAAAAATACTTCATCTGGCTCTTGATCCTTTAATGGTGCTATATTTTTACCATGATGCAAGACTAACCTGTCTGGTTGAGATTCATCGACAAGTAAGTTGATCAGGCGTCCAGTATCCCAATAAAGATTTAATGTGGGAGGGTCATAAGAAAAAGCTCCCTGGCCCGAGAGGATCCACTCCTGGTTTATTTCACCCCGATAATTGGCTATAAAGGTGCCGTCTGAGTTTAGGACGAGCTTCATGACCCGCTCCTTCACAGGAACCTCTTCTCCATCAATGATGCGTGAGGTCATGATCCAAGTGCCCACAATTCTGGCTCCCTGGGTATTTTGCGAAGTATCAGCGGACTGTGATTGGCAGGAAATGACAAAGATTAGAAGGAGTGAGTAAAACATTCCCATCGCAGAATATTTCAAGCAGTTCTTATTCATGACTTTTCAAAAGATCCGGTGGTCTAAACAGAAAGAGCGACCAAACCTCGCGGTCGATCGCTCCTGTCTGTTCGTTTCGAAAGAGGCAGCGATTAAAACAATCGCCTGCGTTATTAGAACCAGCCGCTTGATGAGCTGCTTGCAGGATAGTAGCCGCTCGATGAAGAGCTGGCTGGCCAAGAATAGCCACTGCTGCTGCTGGACGCAGGAACACAATTATATGTAACGGTTCCTGAGCTTGATGAAGAGCTGGCTGGCCAATAGTAGCCACTGCTGCTGCTGGACGCAGGAGCGCATGAATATGCTACTGTTCCTGAGCTTGAGGAACTTGCTGCTGGCCAATAGCCACTGCTTGAAGAACTGGCGTTATAGTTTCCGCTGCTGCTGCTGGATGATGCTGCGCCCCAGCTTGAATATGGAGCCCAAGCATAGAATGCAAATCCGGATGAAGCCAACAACGCAACCATACCGACAACCATGAGCGTCACTGCAAATCTTCTCATTTAAATAGTTACCTCCTAATATAATGAGAATACGATTGAGCTGTTCTCTAAATGAAAACAGTTATACCCTGATTTCAAAAAACAATAAAGCGTTTACACATCGCTATCAGAAATTAAGTGTGTTGTCAATCTTTTTCTCTGTATAGCCATGCAGGGGGCCTCACTAAGTGAAAGTCCGCTACTTGACTAGCCTCTCACATTTGCTACAATTAGCCTAAATAGATTCTTTGTCAAGATATTTTTGTTGATCGGGTTTTTGTGGTCTTCCAGGAACAGAAATAGATTTATTATTATAATTTAAGACACAATAGTCATAACTTATTATAGCACATTAGCATAACCTTAAGCAGCACGCTAACTAATGTCCGATTTAGGTTGATATAATGTATATAAAAATTTTTTTAGTAGCCACGATTCTAGTTGTTCTTGTCAATCCGATCAAGATTCATGCCTCTGATGATTCAAGCGTTTCGGCGATTAATCAAGCGACTAATACTCAGCTAAATGAAGTTAGAAGCGAACCGATTGCCGATCGGATCAAAAAGGCTGGAGAGTTGGCGTTGGCAGGAGATACCGTCCGTGCATCGGAAATAATCAGGCAAGCTTTGCGAGAATGTAGTTCCCTTGCTCAGGATACTAGAGATTGTTCGGAATGGCTTAATTCACTCCGAGGTCTAAACGACATTTTTTCAAATCCAAAAACCAAGACGATTTATACAAATTCCATAGGGATGAAACTTGTACGTCTTCCTGCTACTGATTACATGATGGGAAGCCTCAAACAGGAAATGGATTGGCTCCGCCTGACATTCAAGAAGATATGGAGAGATGGTCATAAGCAATGGTTCCAGGACGAGATGCCATTACATCCCGTTCGGATCACCAGACCCTTGTACATGGGAGCCACAGAAGTCACAGTGGGTCAGTTTAGGCAGTTTATAGAGGAAACAAAATATAGGACGGATGCCGAAAAGGGTGATGGCGGAATGATATTCAGCAAGGCGGAAGATCGATGGGTTCCCACTAAAGGAATGAAATGGGACTCAGTCACTTGGAAGATCGCTGATGATCAACCCGTAGTGTTTGTTTCGTGGAACGACGCGCAGGCCTTCTGTAAGTGGTTAAGTAAAAAGGAAAAGCGAACCTATCGTTTGCCCACGGAGGCTGAATGGGAAATGGCCTGTCGGGGAGGGTCAGCATGGGTCAGATATCCTTGGGGTAATCATCTTCCCGGTGAGTCCGACGACAATTTTGGCGATGGTAATTCTAAGCTTCCCGAAAGCATGACAACCGTGAATGACGGTTTTGAATATGTCTCCCCGGTCGGAAGTTATCCCCCGAATGGTTTTGGCCTTTATGACATGGGTGGGAATGCCATGGAATGGGTTCAGGACTATTATGACCGTAACTATTATGACAGTTCTCCGGTGGAAGATCCACAAGGTCCATCAGTGGGGACCTCTCGGGTCAATAAGGGAGGAAACTGGTTTTCTAGCCCAGCTGATTGCCGATGTGCATTCCGAGGCTTTTCGGGTGATACCATGAGCTTCTGGAATCTCGGGTTCCGTGTAGTTCTGGAACCTACTGACAACGAAATAGATGTCAAAACTGCTGATTCCAAATCTTACCTTGACAAGAAAAAGGAGGCAGCGCGTGAGAAGGCTTCTCAGTTCCCTCCATCGGATGAAGATGGCGTTAGACTGTTCAGGCAAGCCATGTTTGCTGCTCAACAACAGCAATGGGACAATGCAATAGAAGACCTTGAGAAGTCGCTGAAAATATATGAAAAGCGCGAAGACCCTAAGTGGACAGCCCGTGTCAAAGCTACTTTGGCTGGAATATATGCTGAGAGAAATCGGGTTTATAAAAGCAAGGAACTTTATACACAGGCTTTATCTGAGTTTCGAAGAAATGGTGATACCTCTAGCGCTGCAGTTATTCTTGCGAGGCTTCAGGAGCTTGAGACCTCTCCGGGGGTCAAGGTAGTCGAAGTCAAAAAAGGTAGTTTGGCAGATCGAGCGGGACTTGTTCCTGGAGACGTGATAATTGAATACGGCGGTGAAACAGGTTTTCGAGTAGCTGCATTCAAAAAACTTGTCGATGAGTTTCAGGGGATTGAAAAAATTACTCTAAGCGTAATGCATGATCAGGACATTACCACGATTTCGATTCCGGGTGGACAACTTGGAGTTGCCCTAGAGGATATTAAAAGACCTCCTCGTCCGCGTCGCCCTCCAGCTCAGAATCAACAGAACAGGGAAAACACTCGTCAGAGAAGGGACAGACGTTAAATAAACGGAACAACTACTCTACACTTATAAGGGATTTCTTCCGAACATGCGGCAGTGGGGGGACAGTTTCTTGAAATAGCCTAAAGCAAGGAGAAGTTAGGTTTCAGCGAAATATTTCCATAATTGATTTGCTGAACCATGGTATCAGATTAGTCCGAGCCTGCTCAATACGTTGCCGACAAGTCTTTCAATTTCTGATTTACGACTGTTAAAGACCGGAAATTCATATGCTGAGGCTTTTGGGGAAGCCAGACCATTTATTTAAGCCCTGGCTGATAGTCGAATTTCGTGGTTAAAAGGCTCTAAGTATTTTTTATCTTGCTGATCAACTCCGTAGTTGAAACACCCGGTAACAACTTCACAAATTCAACTCTTCCTCCGCGATCAAGAACGAAATTTTCTCCAACGACCGGTTTTCCTTTCCAGTCGTCTCCTTTTACAAGAACGACCGGTTTTACTTCCTTAATGAGATTCAATGGTGTGTCTTCATCAAAAGAAACCACATAACTGACGAAATTCAAAGCGCTTAGAATGTCTAACCGCTCCGATTCAGGAACTATGGGTCTTTGTTTTCCCTTTATACGTTTAACGGATTTATCTGAGTTGACTCCCACTACGAGTACATCTCCGAAAGAAGAAGCTTTTCTTAGTAGTTCAAGGTGCCCAGCATGAAAAAGGTCATAGCAACCATTTGTGAAGACGATGATATGTCCCTGAATTCGATGATGTCTTAGCGCTTGATCGATTTCAGATGCCTGAATTATCTTACGTTTCTGATGGTCGGACTTCAAGGAATCAACCATCTCTTCTATAGTTACGGTTGCGGCTCCGAACCTTGCTACCACAAGTGAAGCCGCGAGATTAGCCAACTGAATAGCTTCCTGAATTTTAAGTCCGGAAGCGACTGCCAGAGCCAACGTAGAGATAACCGTATCACCAGCGCCGGTAACATCAACTATTTCAACTGGCTTCACAGAGAAATGTTCCACACCTGATTCAGTTATAATACTACTGCCATCCCTGCCCCGAGTCACCACTATTCCATCAGCGTGAGTCTGTTTGAGCAAAATCTTGCCAGCAAGTTCCATTGAATTGTTGTCAACTATGTCCGTACCAGAAGCTAGGGAAGCTTCCCTTACATTGGGCGTGATGTAAGTTGCCCCCTTATATTTTGAGAAATCCATCCCTTTCGGATCTACGAGAACCGGGATGCTTTCTAATTTGGCTTGAGCCAAGAGCGCTTCCAAAATGTTTGGCGTGAGAAATCCTTTCCCATAATCCGATACGATGACGGCCTTCACTTGGGGGATTACGGATTTGAGTTCCTCAATTACTTTTTTTTCGAGTTCATTGGATATCCTACCTGTATTCTCCTCATCTATTCTCACAATCTGTTGATTTCTAGCAACAACTCTCGTCTTGATCGTGGTAGGTCTGAATGCATCCGTTTTGAGCCAGAAAGTGTCCACTCCAATTTCATAACAATGTTTCTTGAACCATTGGCCGGCATTGTCGGAGCCAATGGTGGCGAAAAGAGCCACTGTTGCTCCCATTGATACGAGATTACGGACTACATTCCCTGCTCCACCTAAGCGACGAAGCCGCTCACGCGCGACGAGCACCGGAACCGGCGACTCAGGAGAGATTCTTTCAACATCTCCCAAGACATATTCGTCTACCATAACATCGCCCGCTACCAAAATGGACGCTGGTCTAACTCTCTTGATCAAATTCTCGTTCAATCTGAAATCTCCTCACAGCTAGTGGCCATGGTTTTTACTGACCTGATATCCTACTGTCTTGCCCAAGATATTGTGCCCGTTACGTGTCATTGATGAGGTTGGATTTCATTGCAAGCCCCATAGTCAAAAAGTCGAGGCACCTCTTATATCAAAATCGGCCGCATTTGAAAATATAAGATAGACATTCTAAACCGTAGCAAAATCATTAGAATTAGATTATAATCCAGCTTTTAAAACCATTTTACGCTAAACGCCATATTGGTCTGGGTACATCTATGGATAAAGTTTTGACAATAGCGGGTTCTGATTCCAGTGGAGGAGCTGGGATTCAGGCTGACATAAAGACCATCCTCTCTCTAGGCGGCTACGCCATGAGTGTCATTACTGCGTTAACTGCCCAAAACACTCTTGGAGTCCAAAGCGTACGGATGATGGATTGTGATTTTATTTCTCAGCAAATTGACGCAGTGTTAGGCGACATTGGCGCAGACTGTGTCAAGACGGGTATGCTTGGCAACGCCGATATAGCCACCACGGTAGCTAGCAAGCTTAAGGAATACCAAATTGACAAATTGATAGTAGATCCTGTCATGGTGTCCAAAAGCGGAGCTGTTCTACTTGAGGAAGACGCTCGTAAGGCAATGATAAAAAATCTGTTTCCGATTTGTTACTTGCTGACTCCGAACATTCCTGAGGCGGAGGCTTTTGTTGGCCGTTCCATAACTAGCGTCTCTGACATGAAAAAAGCCGCAAAAAAAATCCAGAAAATGGGTCCCAGGTATGTCCTTGTCAAGGGTGGTCATCTTCCCAATGCTCCTATAGATGTACTCGACGATGGCAAGCAGGACTATGAGTTTGAAACACAACGAGTTCGCACCAGGCACACGCATGGCACAGGTTGCACACTCTCCGCTGCTATTGCAACTTTTCTGGCTCGCGGGCTGCCGCTCATGGAATGCATAGACAAAGCCAGGAGATACCTTTATAGGGCTCTCAGATTTTCGCTCGGGATCGGGCGCGGAATCGGTCCTCTCAATCACTTTGCATCTATTACCAGAGAAATAGAGAGAACAAACGTCATTGAGGAGCTTGATCGCGCGATTGAAAGGCTCAAGCGCCTTAATATAGGTCATCTAATTCCAGAAGTTCAGTCAAATTTGGCTTATGCGATACCGTTTGCAGAGTCTGTGCATGATGTGGCCTCGTTTCCAGGCAGAATAATTCAATTGGTCAACACTATAGCCATACTAAGATCACCCAGATTTGGGGCTTCGAGACAGATACATTATCTCGTGTTGGCCGCCATGGAATACGACCCCGAGAGAAGAGCCGCCATGACAATTATTTACTCTGACACACTCGTGAAAAGAATACAGGCATTGGGATATTCTGTAGCGGAATTTGACAGACAAAGGACACCACCCGATTTGCAGCAGGAGGAAGGGAGCACCTTGGCTTGGGGTGTTCAAGATGTCATGGAAGAGCTCGGCAGAGTTCCAGATGCCATTTATGATAAGGGGGCCCAAGGAAAAGTCCCACTGATTAGACTATTTGGGAAGACCCCGTCCGCAATCGTTGACCTTATTGCAAAGTTGTGATTGACTTGTTTCACATCATTAGTTCTTGCAGGCAAGCTCTACAAAGAACATCAAGATTCATGAGAAAGGGCTTCAAACACTCATCCTACAACAATCATGACAAATAATCTCGTTGACTCATACAACAGAACTATAGATTACCTTCGTGTGTCTATTACGGATCTATGCAATTTCAGGTGCGTTTACTGTCGTCCCCCCGAAGGAGTTAAACTTATCTCTCACGAAGATATCTTGAGGTATG
>JBFXII010000132.1:0-7553 GCA_050176095.1 Desulfomonilaceae bacterium | reverse complement strand
CCTTTGCCCGTAGCTCCATGGCTAACCGCATTTGCGTTTTCCTGCTTTGCTATCTCCATCTGAGCTTTGGCAATGCATGGCCTTGCTATTGATGTGCCTAAAAGGTAGAACCCCTCATATACTGCGTTAGCCCTAAACATCGGAAAAACAAAATCGCGGACGAATTCTTCCCGAAGGTCCAATATTTTCAGAGACTCTGCGCCAGTTGCTTTTGCTTTCTCATTAAGAGGCTCGAGTTCCTCACCCTGTCCTAAATCAGCGGCAAACGCAACTACAGGGCATTCGTAATGATCAATCAACCATCTGAGAATTACAGACGTATCCAAACCTCCAGAATAAGCCAGAACTATCTTTTCAACACCTTTGTTTCCCACGTATCCTCCTCGGGCTAATCTTAGTTGACGTTATGTTAAATAGAGTTTGATCACCTAAATTGGTTTGTTAGAAATGCTTATCACCAAATGCTCATAAATATTGTCGAAAAACAATTACGACCTTAAATTAGTGAGTTCCTGATTCTTGAGCCGCCTATCGTCAACCTATGAGAAATTCCAAGATGGCCTTTTGCACATGAAGCCTGTTCTCTGCCTGTTCCCAAACCAAAGATTGATAGGACTCTATGACCTCATCTGTTATCTCTTCTCCCCGATGGGCAGGCAAACAATGAAGCACATAACATGGATTTGCCGTCAAAGACATTATTTCTCTGTTGACCTGAAAACCCTTGAAACGTTTCTGGCGAATTTCTGTCTCATCTTCCTGACCCATTGAAGACCAAACGTCAGTGGATATTAGATTCGCTCCTCTAGCGGCTTCTTTAGGATCTCTTACAAGAGTTATGTTCTCTGTCTCAAACGGCGCCCCTGGGTCATACCCCTCCGGACATGCGAGTTTGAGAGAAAAGCCTATTTTCTTGGCAGCATTAATCCATGAATTGGCGACATTATTGCCATCACCTATCCAAGCGGCGCTCATAAGAAATATATCAAGGCCGGCCTCTCTAGCGGTCAGTAAGTCACTGAGGATTTGACAAGGATGAAGAAAATCGGATAGTCCATTTATAATTGGAACAGTTGACCATTTTGCGAATTCTTCCAGTTTTTCATGACCAAAGGTCCTAATAACTATTGCATCCAAGTACCGCGACAATACCCTGGCAGTATCTTTAATCGGCTCGCCTCTTCCAAGTTGTATATCTTTCGAGTTCATTAGTATTGCATGACCACCGAGCTGCAAGACTCCAACGTGAAAAGAAACTCTAGTCCTAGTAGATGGCTTCTCAAATATTATGCCTACACTCTTGCCTTCCAATGGCTTGTCGTTTGAACGTGTTTTAAGCCCATGTTTCAATTCGGAAGCTCGATCCATAAGCTGGATTATTTCTTCCTTGGAATAATCATCGAGGCTTAAGAAGTGCCTTATTTCCTTCATTTCATTGAGCCTCCTATCTTGTCTAAAGCATCCTCCAAAATCGTTATCATCTCATCAATTTCTGATTTGGAAACTACCAATGGAGGAATAAACCGCAAAACAGTGTCAGCTGTGCAATTGATCAGAACTCCCGATTCTCTCATGATTGTCACAATGTCCCCGCACGGAACGGCTAAATCAATCCCCTGGATCAGACCTAATCCCCTAATTTCCTTTATCAGATCATATTTGGACTTGAGCTCAATTAGTTTATGTCTTAGGTAATTGCCCATTTCGATGACATGATCCAGGAAACCCTCAGAAAGAATTTCGTTTATCACGAACAGACCTGCCGCACTGGCTAGCGGATTTCCTCCAAATGTTGACGCGTGGTTTCCGGGACAAAAACTTTCTGCTACGCGATTTGTCGCCAAAAGCGCTCCCATAGGAACCCCCCCCGCAATTCCTTTGGCTAAAGTCATCACATCAGGAGTAATTCCATAATTTTCGTAGGCGAAAAGCTTTCCGGTTCTTCCCATTCCAGTTTGAACCTCGTCAAAAATCAACAAAGCTCCTGTCTCAGAGCATAGCTTCCTGACATTCTGCAGATATCCTTCAGGTGGCATCCTTACACCACCCTCTCCTTGTATAGGTTCAATCAGCACACCGGCTACAAAGGGGTTAATAGCGTTTTTCAACATTTCAAAATCACCAAACGGAACCTGAGAAAAACCTTCCACCGTTGGTTCAAAACCTTTTCGGTATTTCGTCTGCCCAGTCGCAGCAAGAGTGGCTAACGTCCTTCCATGAAAGGAATTTTCCATTGTGATGATATGGTAGCGATTAGTTTCACCCCGGTCATGAAAATATTTTCGAGCAAGCTTTATGGCGCCTTCGTTGGCTTCAGCTCCTGAGTTGCAAAAGAAAACCTTATCGGCAAATGAATTTTCCGTTAGAATCTTGGCTAACTTTATTTGCGGCTCGATATGAAAAAGGTTCGACACGTGAATTAATTTTTTAGCCTGGAAATAGATGGCATCTGCAAGCCCAGCATGCCCATGTCCTAAGGGGCATGCAGCTATTCCTGCAATAAAATCCAGATATGTCTTCCCATTGCTGTCGGTCACCCGGGCTCCTTTACCCTCTACCAGCATAATGGGCGCCCTTCCATATGTATTGAAAACACACTCTCGATTGAGGTTAACAAATTCCTCGGTCTTCGACATCTGCCTCTCCTGAATGATTGCTGAGATGCTGAATTTACTGTTCAAAAATTGCAAAAAGCATGTACATCTGCAGTTATAATATTGGCTAGTTCCATGTCGGATAATCTGTTCTAAAATTTATAGGCTTTCCGGAACCGATCAATTTGTCCAGGGAAACCCCGGCATGGTATCCCTTTCAGAAAAAATAACGACGAGACTCTTTACAGCCCTGGAGCTCTATCTCGGACGATTTCGGTGCCAATCCCCTCGTCTGTAAGAATTTCCAGAAGTAACGCATGCGAAACACGTCCGTCGATTATGTGAGCTTTCGGGACTCCGCCACGTATCGCGTTCAAACATGATCTGACTTTCGGAATCATGCCCCCAGATATGGCTCCAGTCCTTATCATGGTTTCCGCTTGCTCTTCAGTAAGGCTTGAAACGAGTTCCTTATTACTGTCGATCACTCCTGAAACATCTGTGAGTAAAATGAATTTCTCAGCATCCAAAGCTGCCGCCAAAGCCCCAGCAGCAGTGTCGGCGTTAATGTTGTATGGCCTCTCCTGAGGGCCCGCTCCGACTGGAGCAATTACGGGAATGAAACCTTGATCCTCCAGCGCTGAAACGACTCCTGGATTTATTCTTTCAACTTCGCCAACTAATCCTAGATCCTCATCTATGTCTGCTAGCCTTGCCGGTTGCGCCTTTTTGGCCCTAATTAGTTTGCCATCTCGTCCAGATAAGCCAACAGCCCTACCACCATAAAAATTGATCAATGAAACTACGTCCTTATTGACCTTGGCTACCAAGACCATTTCAACCACATCCATGGTTTCCTCGTCAGTCACACGCAAACCTTTTACAAACCGGCTTTCCTTGCCAATTTTCTTGAGCAATTCACCTATTTGTGGCCCACCACCGTGCACAATTATCGGCTTAACACCTATGAAGCCCAATAACGCTATATCCTCTGCAAAATCCCGTTTTAGACTCTGATTGAGCATGGCGCTACCACCATACTTAATTAAAACCCTCTTCCCCCTAAAATTTCTAATGTACGGAAGAGCCTCAACTAATATCCTCGCTCTTAGAGCAGGTGTAGCATTCGCATCGTCTAATTCAGGCAGCATTTGCGATATTCACTCCGTAGTTTTTTTCTACATTCGTATCATTTTTACTGAATCGTGGACAAAGTCCAATTTTCGCCAAAAGTTTCATGATATCATAAAAGTACGAAAAAAGTTCAAACTTTTCTTTCCCACAATTTTAAAATGTAAACAACAAGTCAAAGGCTAATTTCATTCCGTCTGGACTCTAAATTGTTCCAGACACCCTAGAAGTGACTGCCCTGGCTCATCAGTATTTTGTTGCTTCGACGATCATTTGGTGACCGTATTTTGTCAATTGGATAGCCTCATCTATCAGTTTGCGAAATGGTTTGATTAGAATTGGAATTTTTGTGAGATCTTTGGGGGGATGATAAAGTTTTTTACGTAGGTTAAATGACCTGGTTCTGACTCTTATTCTTGAGAAACCAACTTCTCTAAACATCCGATCAATGGTCTTAGGCTCAAAGAGAACTATGTGATCTGCGCCGTTTAGATAAACCCAGTTTGGACCGTTTACGATTCGTGACAGAGACGCGAAATTTGTTGTCGATATTCTTATGATGCCTGCTTTCCTTAAAGCCTTGAACGACATCGCAAGAGTCTTTTTCGGTGACTCGAGGTGCTCTAAGACATCCCAAATCCTTACGACATCAAATGATTCTTCCAAGATTCGGTTCAAGCTCTTTTCGTCGTTAATTATTCTGTGAATTCCGATTGCCTTTAGACGTGCCAGAGCCTTGGCATTTACCTCAACTGCCCAGGTTTCCCAACCAAGCTTGTTGGCTTGTTCCAGAAACCAGCCTTTTCCTGGTCCTATTTCCAGGATTCTGTTAAGTTTTCTAAATTGTTCAAGTCTTTTCAGCTCATCTTGTAGTCTCTTGGTTTGAGATTTAGTTAGAAACTCGTCCCCCATTTCCGCTGTTCCAGAGTGTGTCTGTCCACTTAAATGATCTGACAATCGCGGATTGACATAAACGAGGCCGCAATTTTTACAACGGGCATGAACAAACCCCTCTTTGACAAAAAGTGGGGTCCTCTCTTCAGATCCACATAAATCACAACACACTTCGATGTAAGATTTCAACAGCAACAAACTTCTTTTGAAACATGGAATTTAAATAATCAGGCGTCTTGGCTCCTGAATCCGCGTTATTATACATTCTTTACCAAAGAATTCTATATCGGCCTCTCTGAGGAAGGTTTCAAGGACTGTCTTTGAGTTTTTAACATTCTAGGCTTTTGCCTACGACGTCCTTCCGTAAACCCAAACGGCTTCTTGATAACTTCAGCAAACCATGCTACATACGGCCAATTCTGAAACTTCCTAAGAGGTAGAAAAAGTTGGAACTCAAAAGGATTGCTGATTTTCTTTTCGAAGTGGGTATGCTCAAGAGGACGCCTCGGTCGGGTTTTCAATTCCTGGGCACTGGAAGTGAAACAGTTGCTGAACACAGTTTAAGATGCGCCATAATTGGATACACTCTAGCAAAGATGAACGGCGCCGTCTGTGTAGAACGTGTTATATTAATGTGTCTGTTCCACGATCTCGTGGAAGCAAGAACTGGGGACCTTAACTACGTGAACAAACGCTATGTTAGGGCTGATGAGGAATTGGCAGTCCAGGACATGACAGCGGGATTGCCATTTGGTGACGAGATCAGTTGCTACACTCGGGAATTCAACGGCAGGCAAACGATTGAGTCCCTATATGCCAACGACGCGGACCAGCTTGAAATGATTCTTGAACTCAAAGAACTAGGAGACCTCGGCAATCGATATGCCGGTGAATGGATTTCAGCAGCCGTTAAAAGACTTCGCACGGAAGATGGACAAAAGCTTGCAAGGAGCATCCTAAATACTGATTTCTCAGCGTGGTGGTTCAAAGAAAAGGACGATGAGTGGTGGGTGAATGCTGGGAGGATCGATCCGAGCGAAAAATGAGAGTTTGTTGTAATCGTGAGCCTTAATCTGGGTTATTAAACGGACAACAATAGATAACTTTTATTTGTTCCTAAGCCCTCAGAGGATATTTCAATGAAAGTACCATTTCTTAATCATTTATTAATGATCTTCATTTCGTTTTTATTAGTGTTTTCAGGTTCCTTAACATCAGCTGCATCCCCGAATGAAAATGATGATCCAGATTCCGATATACATCCTCTGATGCGCGATGCGGGGAGTGAACAAATCCAGAAACCTTCCAAAGAAAATAAGGAAGGTTCATCAATCTCTCCCCAGGATGATTCTCGTAAAAAGTATAAATGGCTATTCAAGGAAGCTGGACCACAACAAGGCGAATCCCTTGACCGACCGTTGGGATTACTTGAAAAATTCGACAGACAAGTCAAACAAGCGCGTAAATTATATCTCGGCGGAGAAAAAGAAAATTCGATTCTTGAGTATAGAAACTCTATAGACCAATTTGAATTGATCCTGGACGATCTTCCTCCAGGAAGCACTTCCCTGACGGACTTGGAAGCACGATTTTCGATATTCGAAGAAATGGTCATTAGGATACTAGGACCATTAAACTCAGAAATAAAAGAGGATGATTCAGGCTTAATTTTTCATTTAATGGAAAAACGTAGACTTGCCAGACGAAATCTTACTCTCAAAAAAGCGGGCCTCATAGAACCTCATGATGTGACTCCGGAATTGCTGACGCGTGAGAATGAATTGCTAGTGGAATTAAATGAATTGCAGACATCTATTCCAACAACCAATATCCGGAAAGCTGAAGAAGATTTAAAACTTAGCCTAATCGAGCTAAGACAGTCGATCCAAAAGAAATCGCCCAAATACTCATTTCTCAGGAAGAGTCTCCCCATATCTTTAGCTGAAGTCAGAAGAGATTTCATAGCTCCTAACGAATTAGTCTTGGATTTCAACCTGTTTTCAGACCGCATGGTTGTTGGAATGCTTTCAAAGGATGACGGAAATTATTTTCAAATTCCAATTGATCGCAGAGACCTTGAAAAAGGAATCTTTTTTCTTCAGGATCGGCTTCGCGAATTCATGTTAGGTAGCCAATCTTCTTTCATGGGACACGCATGGAAAGAACCGTGCCGACGGGTTTACAGATCACTTCTAGGTCGCTTGCCGACAATCCCTACTGATAAAAATGTCATATTCGTGGTACCGGACCGTTCTCTTTGGTATTTGCCTTTTTCCGCGTTACTTGATCCAGAAGATAGACCTTTTGGCCAGGATCGAGTGATCACAATGATCCCGTCTGCTGATTTCCTCAAATTTAACAGATCCATAGGCAAAACCGATGACCAGCTGCTGAATAAGAATAGTCTCTTGGTCTTTGAATCAATCCCTTGGATATCAGAGCAAGAATTGAAACCATCTCAACCATCCCAAGGAGCAATCAGGAAAACATCACCGAAAAAACTGACCGAAAGTGAAAAGATTGAAAAATTGATTCTAAGTAATCCGGTTTACCCCAGGGCTTCTGACATAGTCATTGGAGTTCAGCGTATTTTTAAAAGTTTTGAAGTATGGGTTGGTCCGACAGCTACAGTAGATCGGCTTGCTGAATTGAAAAATCGAAAGGAGAGTGTTTTGATTTTTGCATTGCCTCTCGGGGTTCCGGACGTTGTTCAAGCAGACTTTCAGCCATCGTTTTATTTCTCCCCCGATAAGCAAGGCCAAAGAAAGATAGCCTGCCGAAAATTTTTCTCCGTCTCAGTGAATACCAATCTGATGGTAAACCCTGTGGCCTGGTTTGAGATTCAAGACCGTGACGCGCCCCTTGGGGAAGGACCACTATTGCTCAACCTGGCGTTTTTTTACTCAGGGGTGAAAATGGGGTTAATAAATTATT
>JBFXII010000131.1:0-7557 GCA_050176095.1 Desulfomonilaceae bacterium | reverse complement strand
GACTGGGAATTGATCGTAGTGGACAATGCCTCGATTGACGGCACGGATCAATACCTGGAGGATTTTGCTCAAAGCAGATCATGGGTCAAAGTTGTGATCAATCCAGAAAACGTCGGTTTTTCCGCCGGCAACAATGCTGGTATCAGAGCTTCTGATGGAGAATATATTGTACTTCTTAACAACGATACTTACGTCACGGAAGGATGGCTCAACAAGCTGATCAGGCCGCTTCGACTGAATCCCGATCTGGGCCTGGTCGGACCTGTTACTAATGCGATTGGAAATGAAGCGCAAATTCCGGTCTTTTATGACGATACAAATGAAATGGCAAAAGTTGCCAAAAGATATTCTCGAGAACATGATCGGCAGATTTTCTACTGCGATAATCTCGCCTTCTTTTGTGTTGCCTTGAGAAGAAATTTATTTGATGAAATCGGAGATCTCGACGAAAAATTCAACATCGGTTTCTTCGAGGACGATGATTATTGCATGAGAGTCCGTCAAGCGGGCTATCGCATAGGGATTGCCGAGGACGTGTTTATTCATCACCGACTATCAGCAACTCTGGACACCTTGGGCGCCATAGCCAAAAAGAAGCAATTTGACCGAAATCTCGAGATTTTTGAGGCCAAATGGGGTAAATGGAAACCGCATTCACATAGGGAGGGTTCCCATGCAGGCGTTTAATATTGCAGATACTCTTCTTGATGATGCGGGTTCTTATCAGGAGGGAATCGATTCGGATCTAAAAATTCCTTGAATCCCGTCTTCAAGTGAAAGACACGCTACGTCATGCTCACAAATAGCGTTGATCTTCGAGAGCGTCTACATACAGAGTGGATTAGAAATGGAATAGAGTATGCCATGAACAGCAATTGACTGATTCTTGCGCTGAATTAAATTGGCGTATATGAGCAAGCTTAATTCTTCCGGAACAATACTATTCTGTTGGTATTTGTTCCGGATTTCATGTTTTTTACCCCCCAGATGTTGGAAGTTTTGGAAAATTCCTGAGAGTTAACCAGAATTCCGACACATTCGAAACCAGCCGAAATCCCTATCGGGACGACATGTTCATCGAGGTTTATTGTTCTGTTTTTTATTTCACCTACCTCGAAAGCTACCCATCCGGAGGATTTGCAGACTCGGCGCAGTTCAACGAAAACCGCTTCCATCACTTCAGTCCATCCTTTGACTGATCTGGCCATGGTTATAGGGACACCAGATGCGTTTGGGTCGATGGAATTGAACCATAACCTCAGCCAGTTATCTTTTTCGTATTGCACCACGTCAAGGAATGGAGGTGATGTAACTACAAGTTGAACTTCGCCTGATTTGATCTGCGGTGTGCTTCTGGCGTCGCCACAAATAAACAATGCGGAATCGGCTGCCCTGGAGAGATTGAATTGTTGTTCCTTCGAGACGGATCTAAGCAGGCTTTTTGTCTTGGTTGATATTATATCTCTTACATTTCGATATTGAGGAGCCTGTTTCCTTGCTTTGTTAATCTTGATTTGACGTTCCGGTGAAACAGCCTGATTAGGCGGCAGTGTATAAACTGAGAAAAAGCCCGACGAATGTCCCGTTAATCTGTTCGTGGCAACCATTGCAATCCAGCGATCCACGTTGTCTTCTTTATTCCCTCGTCTCCTTTCCAGTAAATACCGCCTCAATGATAAAATTTCGCTCAAGGTCTGTTTATGGAAAAACATTGATAGATCAATGTCTGAATCGATAGAAGAATCTGTGGGAATTTCCGCTAAACGGTCTTTGACCTCGGAGAGTTGAGGTGGACTGAAACGGGGACGGACAAGCATTGAGCTTAAAGGGTTTGCGTCATTGGAAATGATTCTACGTCCAAGTAAGCCGGCCTCCAATACCGTTGTGCCGCGGCCGCTAAAAGGATCATAAACTACCGAATCTTCCTCAGACAATAGTTGGATAAAAAAGCGAGGTAGTTGAGGTTTGAAGCATGCCCTGTAAGATATTTCATGAATGGAACAAGCCTGGCGCTGACGGTGTGTCCAGAATTCGTTTGTGTATTTATTTAGAACAACTCCGTTTAATTCAATGGGGCTTACTTCGGTCCGGGACTTTTCGGTTTCAAACATGGAGATATTCGAGGAATCTTCACACAAGCTAAAGTTACGCAAATATGAATCGATATCAGCCTTTGAAACCATTCAAAATCCTAGTGTTGATGTCATGACATCCGGTTCGTCATTGGACCGGTTTAAAACAAATGAACTCAGTACGAAAATCTAACGAAAAGTCGTCAATTAATGATGCCTTCTTTAAAGCTTCTTGACAATGGCCATGAGGGAACCACCGAATGGAATTGAAAGCCCCTTTTTTATTAAAAAACCTTCCATTCTGCAAACTTTTCCACAAATAGCGTTTACCAGAGGCGGGATCGAAAATTCATCGAACAATTCATCATCCCGTGAACCAGTCTGTAATTTTCTGGAAATAAAAAGCGCTGGCAGAAGAAATGAAATGAACGAAATCATTCTCAAGGTAGTGAAGCCTGTTTTCTCGAGAAGATTTTGTAACCCACTTTTCGTGTAACGTCTCTTGTGAAAGGCGCCAATGTCTTTCTCGCTCCATAAAGACGGATGTTGAGGAACGGTTATTATAGCTCCTCCGCCAGGCCTGATATGATCGAACGCTTTTATTAACGCCGATTCATCATTGTCAAGGTGTTCGATTACGTCGAGTAGTCCAATGACATCAAAATCTGTCTTGAAGGGGGATTCAAAGATATCCATTTGAATTAGCTTTGTTGTGATGAGTCTTTTCTTGGCGTAAGCAAGTCCATCAGCAAATAGTTCAGCTCCAAGAAAGGACACTGATGGAAATCTTGCCTCGAGGTATTCAAGGACAAAGCCGTTTCCGCAGCCTATTTCGAGAAAAGATCTCGCGTCACCAAAATATCTTTTAAATGCCCATGCTATTAAGTCGCATCTATGATGAAACCAGAAATGCTTTTTTTCATTGTCCCAAAGAATGTGGAAAAGATCGTTGGAAAAACCAGCATCATTATGACTTGTGGATGAAGTCGACGTGTTTGTCTCAATCCAAGAATTCAAATTGGCATTTGTCCCAGGATTGCTGAAAGAGAAAACACCGCATTTGTTGGCTTTGCGTGAATGTTCCTGTTCACAGTGTCTGCTGGAGTCGCTGGATTTCAACATCAATTCATTCCCCCCAAGAAATGGCATTTTTATTAAATTAGCCTTAGTCAGTTCATGGCTGGCATTGCTTGACGATGGTTAGCACGTATTGTAAACAGGTTATCAGGTTTCAATCGATTTTAAAAGGAGTCTATCCTTTTTGGATAATCTCACCCTTTTAATTACGGCGGTAGCATTGGGGGCTGACGCTTTTGCAGTATCTGCGGCAGTATCTGGGGGATTGGAGCATGTTACTTTCAGGCACACATTTCGCCTGACATGGCATTTCGGGCTTTTCCAGGCTCTCATGACTCTGATAGGATGGTTTGGTGGAGCGGTAGTATCTGACTACATGTATGGTGTAAATGACTGGATTGCGTTTGCCATTCTGACCGGCCTTGGGGTTAAGATGATCATAGAGTCAAAAGACCCGGAGGCGCGCGTCAAGGACTATGACCCGACTCGCGGCTGGAGCCTAGTAGGACTATCGATAGCCACCAGCCTGGATGCTCTGGCGGTAGGAGTGTCATTCAGTTTGATGGGCATGGCAATCTGGGGTCCGGCGGCAACCATAGGATTTGCGGCTTTACTAATGACTTTTATTGGGACAAGAATAGGTAAGAAGGCTGGGGCTCACCTGGGAGAGTGGGCGGAGCGCTTGGGTGGGATTGTGTTGATTTGTATAGGGGCCCGGATAATTTATCAGAACTTGTCATCCTGACTTGCAATCGAAATTGTGGACATCAAGATTGATAGAAAATGATATGAAAAAAAACTCAAAAATTTATTTTGTCATAACGACATTGATCATATGCTTGTTTGCTTTTTTCTGTAATTCTGATGCCTTTGCGTCCTCCGAAAGACATTCCGGAAAGCCGATGATATTGTGTTCTACCACTCAGATTGCAGACTTTACTCGCAATATCGCCGGAGACTCCTTTGAGGTCAGGTGCGTGCTGGCTCCAGGAGCCGATCCCCACACTTACATGCCTACTCCCAACGACGCTCAATTGGCAGTCAGATCAGTGATGTGCATACAGAATGGCCTGAATCTGGAGGGAAAGAGCTGGATGGCCACGCTGGCCAAAGACGCCGGAAAACCAATCATTACGGCTTCCGAAGGGGTTAAACCTTTACAGCTTGAAACGGATGGGAAGAAAACGTCAGATCCCCATGCCTGGTTTTCTCCACGTAATGCTGCGATCTACGTCAACAATATAACTGCAGGGATTTGTAAGCTGGACCCTTCAATTAAATGGGAACTTGAAGCCAGAGCGAGACTCTACCTTGCTCAATTAAGGGCTCTCGATTCCTGGATTCGTCAAACGTTTCATATCATACCGGTTTCACAGAGAATTCTTGTTACCAGTCATGATGCTTTCAATTATTTTGCTCAAGAGTTTGGGTTCAAGAATCAGGCCCCTGTGGGTTGGTCTACCGGTTCTGAAATTGGCGCTGGAATGACTCCCGCAAGATTTAAATCCGTTGTTGAGTCAATAAAGAGCCTGGGGGTGAAGGCTGTTTTTGTGGAGAACAGCGTAAATCCGAAGCTTATGCGTGAAATAGCGCGAGAGGCAGGAGTTAAAATCGGAGGAGAGTTGTATTCCGATTCCATGGGGACAGAAGGTTCGGCCGGTGAAACATATATAGGCATGATGAGAGAAAATGTCATAACGATCGTAAGCGCTTTGAAATGAGGCCAATAAATGAAGCGCCCTCTGCTTGTAATAATTATTTGGACAATCCTGATTGGTGGTCTTTATATCTACATGAATTCACGGGAAAGCATCGTGGAGCAGCTGGATAAACAACCCGAAATATCAAGCGCAACTTATAGATTAGTTATTACCACAAGTGAAACTACCGAAAAGGATTCTTTTGCCCTGACAATCGGAAATGATGCTGCCATAGCCCTGTCAGCCAGACTGAACGGCGCCGAAGTCTTTCGCTCAGAAGAAGGTTTTCAATCTGGTAAGCAAACGATAATAGATGATATCAAAGGAGCCAGGGTTGGGCTCAATGAACTATTTATTGAGGTCAACCCAGGTCTGATGGCTTATGACAGGCCTATGGCCGTTCGGATACAATTGTTCAGATCATTCGAAGAGATTGCGGACAAGACTCTTTGGACTGAACCGGGTGACAAGATTATTTCAACTGTTCAATTTTTAATTCCGGAGGAATCATCCAGGAAGGAACATGACCACTAATACAACTAAAGTTCCTGCCATTGAAGTCGAAAATCTTACGGTAAGTTTTGGACCACGACCGGCTTTGCTCAATGTTAGTGTTACAATCGAGCAGGGCTTGCTCGTGGGTATCATCGGTCCAAATGGGGCGGGGAAGTCTACCCTGGTTAAGTCAATTCTTGGATTTGTCAAGCCGGATCTTGGTGTTGTCCGACTTCTTGGAAAGCCTGTAGAGGACGCTAAAGGTCGCCTTGCCTATGTGCCACAGAGGGGTTCGGTCGATTGGGATTATCCCATAACAGTCTATGAAGTGGCCATGATGGGAAGATATCCCAACATACCATGGTGGAGAGATCCTGGGCGCGAAGATCGTGAGATTGTGGAAAGGGCCCTGGATATGGTCAGAATGTCCGATTTCAAGGATCGACAGATCGGAAGACTGTCCGGTGGTCAGCAACAGCGGGTGTTTATGGCTCGCGCTTTAGCTCAGGGATCCGACATATTACTCCTGGATGAACCATTTGCCGGTGTGGACGCCGCTACGGAAAGAGCTATCCTTGACGTGCTTGAAAGAGCAAAACAAACCGGCAGAACTTTAGTTGTTGTTCATCACGATCTTGCGACTGCGGCCGAATATTTTGACCGGCTGATGCTCATCAAACAAAGGCTATATGCTTATGGAACTCCGCAACAGGTCCTCAATCAGGAATTGCTCAGCGAAGTGTACGAAGGGAAATTAAAGGTCTTTTCTGGAATGGAAAAATCGGAGGAATGCCGTGCTTGATCTGATTTTTGCGGCTCTTATTTCGCCTCTGAGGGAAACCTTCTTCCAAAAAGCCCTTATCGGAGGTTCAATAGCCGCTATTGTTTGCAGTGTGGTGGGTTGCCTGGTTATTCTGCGACGCATGGCATTTCTTGGTGATGCGCTTTCACATGCGATGATTGCGGGTGTGGCCGGTGGCTACCTTTTTATGAAAATTCTCTTTGGGGCTGAGGCTCATGCTCCTGCCATGCTGATAGGATCGTTGATTGCAGCGATTGTAACGGTGGCGTCAATAGGTTTTGTCTCACGTGTTTCGAGGATTAAGGACGACACCGCCATTGGCATAATGTACACGGGTGTTTTTGCAGGGGGCGTTGTTCTTGTATCTGTTTTTCGAGGATACATTCACATTGATTTGATGCACTTCATCATGGGTGATGTGCTCGGAGTTGCTGATTCCGATTTATGGGTCGCCGCAATATCTGCGGGAATTGTACTGTCGATACTGATCCTTTTTTTCAGACATTTTCAACTCACCAGTTTTGATCCAGTGATGGCCGCATCCATTGGATTGCCTGTTACTCTCATCGATTACACGTTAACCACTTGCGTTTCGTTGGTGGTGGTAAGCGCCGTAAGTATGGTTGGAGTCATTCTGGTCGTAGGTTTGTTGATAACTCCTGCCGCATCCGCATATCTACTTAGTGACCGGCTCGATCGCATGATGATTCTGGCGGCAATATTCGGCGTAACCAGTGTGATGGGTGGTTTATATTTGAGCATGTGGCTGGATTCATCGGGAGGAGGAGCCATAATGCTCTTCTGCTCCCTACAATTTATAATAGTCCTGATCTTTGCTCCAAACTATGGACTTCTGTCGAGATGGCTCAGGCTTAGGCAGGCGGCGCCTCAACAATTGGTAGAAGATATTCTCGTTGAGACAAGTCGTCCCCAAAACGGGCTTACTATCGATCAACTTCAACAAAAGATTTCGAGAGGCAAATCCATTCTCAAAAAAGCTATAAAAAGAATGGCTCGTGATGGATTGCTTGAAATCAAGGATCGGACCGTCTTGCTGACCGCATCCGGAGCTCAGGAAGCTCAAAGAATTTTACGGGCCCATAGGCTCTGGGAAGCATACATGAGTCATGTTGGTGTGGCTTCTAATTCCGAGATTCACAAGACTGCTCACAAACTCGAACATGTCCATGACGAAGAATCCGTTGATTATCTGGACGATCTGCTTGGTCATCCAATATATGACCCACATGGAGCCATTATTCCTCAGAGCGATTCCCATTGTGTTTTAGGAGGCGTTTGCAGTCTTAGTTACCTGAGAGATGGCGCCAACGGGGAAATAGTAGAAGCGCCGGAAAATCTTCGTCAAATGGGTCTGAGTCCGGGAGTTGGGATTAGGGTAGGGCGGCGAAAG
>JBFXII010000130.1:0-7576 GCA_050176095.1 Desulfomonilaceae bacterium | reverse complement strand
GGCGTCGAGAATCCCATCAACAACAACAGCCACGCGACACTCCTCCACGTGACTGAAGTTTATAAGCATTTTTTTTACCATTAAAATTCTTTTTCTTTTTCCGTTGTAATAGTTTTAAAAATCAACTGAATTCCTAGGATTCTTCAGTCTTTTGTGACGCACTGTCTGTTGTCACTTTTTTGACATTCTATAAGGTATTTAATCGCTTTCCACAATTCATTTTTTCCAGCTCCAGTCATCGAAGAAAAACCAACACCCGGGACATCTTCTCTTAAATTAGTCCGAATTTCTCTTATTATGGCCATAAACTGAGATTTGTTGATTTTGTCGATTTTTGAAAACGCAACTATGAAAAGGACTTCATTTGCTTGCAGGAACTCAACCAGGGTCTTATCAAATTCCGTTAGTGTTCTTCGGGCATCAATTATCACCACAACCCCAGAAAGTTGTTTACGTGTCTTTAAATAACCTTCAACCATTGGTCCCCATTTTTTCCTTATTTCTAGGGGGACTGCGGCGTAGCCATAACCTGGAAGATCGACAAACATCAAAGTCATATTTATTAGGAAAAAGTTGATCTTACGAGTCAAGCCAGGGGTCTTCGAAGTCCGAACCAAATTTTTTCTCCCTAGCAGGCTGTTAATCATTGAGGACTTTCCGACATTGGAACGTCCGGCAAATGCAATCTCGGGCATATCAGTCTTGGGGAATTCATCAGATCTTTCAGCCGAACATATAAAATCCGCGCTATTTACTTTCATTATGGTCTAATCTTCCAACCACAAAAATACTCATTTCAACGATAGCAATTGATTCACTTGCGCAGAACTTTTTCGCAACAAAGCTTGACCAAATTTCTCAAGCGGCTGAACGTCAGTCAGAACAATTCACATAACCAGATGCGGTTGAATCAACTTAATTCGCAACAAATATTCCTATCTCAATTGGCGGAGGCGCATGGGAATCGAACCCACCCAGAACGGTGTTAGCGCCCTGCTTACGGTTTTGAAGACCGCGGAGCCCACCAGAGCTCTACCGCCTCCCCTGAGACGATCGATCCATGTGATCAGTATGCATTTTACACTTTTGTGATCATGAGTGGAAGTCGGAATTCCCCCAAAAATAATTGCACTGGAGTTTTTTTTGTCAAAGAGGCCATAATTGCTTCTCATAAAAGACTTCTTGACATTTTATGATTGATGCACGCGAAGTGATGCCCTGAGAACAATATTCTTGATGGGAAGTTGTGATGGGTGAAATCATTTTTGAGCATTATCATGCAGATCTTATAGAACAGTGGCTTAAATTTGAGGTTTCGGAGATCGGGGTAACATCTGTTTCTTTTGTATTGACTCCACAAGCGGAAGTTCGAAATCCCACTTGCCAAATTGCAAAAACTTTGATCTCAGAGTTGGATAAGTATTTCCGAGGAAGTTTGAAACAATTTAGTGTTCCTTTAGATTTCTCCAACCACAACCAATTTTTCGTCAAGGTTTGGAATGCCTTATTGACCATACCGTATGGTGAGACGCGTTCCTACAGCGAACTTGCCTATCAAATCGGTCATCCAGGAGCGGCCCGGGCAGTTGGAATGGCAAATTCCAGAAATCCAATGGCGTTGATTGTGCCTTGCCACAGAGTAATAAAAAAGGACAAATCCATAGGCGGTTACTCATCTGGGGTATCTTTGAAAAGGCTCCTACTTAAACACGAAGGAGTCATATTGAAAGCTTAATCAAAAGGAATCTAACTTTTGGGAGTGAAACGCCTTTCATTCAGTCCAGGACATAAATGTGTCAGATTGAGACCGAAATAAAGTTTGTCTTAGTAGAACAGAAAACAGAGCATGAGATTAATGGCCTGTTAAAAGAAATACTGGCGGATACGGCGGAGATTTCCGAAAACGTAGCGTCTGTTCTTTGTGATACTTATTACGATACGAAAGACAGGCAGCTAAGTGAACAAAGATGGGGGCTTCGCGTCCGGAAAAATGGCTTAAATACATTGGTCGCACTGAAAGGTCCAGCCATAGTTTCGAGTAGTGGAGCCCTAGTCAGACCGGAGTTTGAAGGGCTGTTGGATCCAGAATCCCTACAAGCACTTTCGAAAAAGCTTCATTCACTGGGAATTGAAATATCATTGGCGGTCTCTGATTCATTGCAAATTGAGGATGTTCTTATCTCCGAAGGCCTTTGCATAATCCAAAAACGAAAGACTGAGCGGTTGTCTTACTGGTTATGTGACAAAACTAGCGGCATTCTGGTGGGGGAGTTGGTCATGGACAAGGTTATTTATGAGGTTGGAGGAAATTATGTGATTCACAATGAAATCGAGATAGAATGTAAAAACGAACGCATGGGTAAGGAATTCAACAATATACTTGATGTATTAAATGAAAGGCTGCCGCATGATTTTTGTCAATGGACGATGGATAAGTTAGCCTTGGGATTCATTTTGGAAGAACTTGCCAAAGAGGGTTTGTTGGTAGGGATATTGGATTCAGGTGAAAAATTGTCGAGAAACGCTTATAATATCATAAAAATGCGACTTTAGAATCAAATAAAGATCTGGAGTCACGAATGCGCAAGCTAAAAATGGGCGCCAAGATTGGCGCCCATCATGTAAATGAAGAAGTGGAATCATGGTTGGTTCCTCTTCTAAGATTTTGATCTAATGAGAATTGCCTGAAGACTCGCGATACTTCTTGGTCAGATTACGAATATCATTTTCAGTGAATTCAACCCCGTACTCTTCCATCAATTCATGCTCAACCTTAAGAAGTTCTTCGAGTCTAATGTCAGCCCCAAAAACTCCAACCATTTTGTGTTTCTTGTCACGAACCGGACCAGATACCGTGATACACAACGCGCCGGTTATTCTGGAGGTAAAGGGGCCCTGGACATGCAATTTTCCGTCTTTCACAGGTTTGATGAACCATGCTCTATCACTAAAATCCTCATTGACTTTAAACTCTACGTATTTTGACTTGTCTGTAATGTCAGTAATATTGGTGGTGATTTTCCTTCCTTCCATATTGACGATGTAACAATATTGAATAAATGGATAAGTCTGAAGGAAACCATGCATCGCTGATTCCATAGTCGCTACGTTGGCGGACAGCATCTGGCTGGAATTCAAGAACTGTTCGACAATCTTGTAGGCCATCTCGCGTGCTATGAGTTTCATTCTATCCCAATCAGAAATAAATAGTTCAGGCAGATGTTTCTTCACCAGAGCCATCATTTCTTTATCGGACATGGATGTAACTCGCCCACTGTCATATTGACTCATTACGATGTCATAGATTCTAGATATAGCTGGATGATTCTTATCAATCCTCTCATCTTTGGTTATGTCAAGCTTTGTGTTAATCCAGTGAGCAATCCCGGCCAAACCGGATTTGTCAGTAATGTTGACAACTGGAGGACGTCCTAGCAGCAATGTTGTATCAAATATGTTGTATATTTCTTCGTTCTTGAGTACGCCATCAGCATGAACTCCGGCGCTGGTGGCATTAAAGGCGTTTCCAACGAATGGATAATTTTCGGGGATCTTGTGCCCCAGTTCTCGTTCAAAGTAATCAGCCATTTCTGTTATAGCCCTTGTGTCCATTCCATCGGAATGTCCTCTCAATGAAATGTATTCGATCATCAGGGCTTCCAATGGAGTGTTTCCGGTGCGTTCTCCTATGCCTAACAAAGTGCCATTAACGGCTGTGCAACCGTAGAGCCACGCAGAAACTGCATTCACAAGCCCCTTGTGAAAGTCATTGTGTCCATGCCACTCCAAGAGATCTTCGGGCACATTTGCGTCATCAATCATCGCTCTAATAAGCTTTGGAACGCTTCTGGGAACTGCTGAACCTGGATAATTGACTGCGAATCCCATAGTATCACACAACCGAATCTTAATATCGACCCCTGCTTCTTCTCTTATTTCCATTATTTTTTGAGCCAATGGGACGCAAAAACCATAAATGTCCGCCCTAGTGATGTCCTCAAAATGACATCTAGGAATGATCCCCTTTTCCAGGGTAGCCCTAACCATGTCTAGGTACTTTTCCATGGCCTTTTTTCTATCAAGTCCCATTTTTAAGAAGATGTGGTAATCGGAGACAGAAGTCAAAATGCCGGTTTCTGTCAGTCCCAATGCTCTTACGGCAGTCAGGTCTTTCTTCTGGGCTCTGATCCATCCCGTAATTTGAGGATATTGATAACCCTTGGCTTTGCAGACTTCTACAGCCTCTTTGTCTTTTTTCGTGTAAAGAAAAAACTCGGACTGCCGAATGATTCCTCTGGGCCCAGAGAGCTTGTGTAAGAAATCAAAAAGCTTAGAAATTTGATCAACCGAAAAAGGTGGTCGAGCCTGCTGACCGTCTCGAAAAGTTGTGTCGGTCATCAGGAAATTGCGGGCAGGCATTATTGGAAGAATTGCAAAGTCAAAATCAACCTTGGGCACTTCGGTATAAGGGAAAATGTTCCTCAGAAGATTAGGTTTATCGACTTCACGTAATGTTCTGCCTTTACTAAATTTGTTGAATTCATGATAGAGAACACCTCTTTTCGGGTCCCAAGTAGCCATTCTAGATCTCCTTAAAAATCTTGATCCGGTAGAATTGAAATATTGTTCTCCTGTTCTGACGTACAATTCCCTGCAATCTGTTACACGAACAGCTCAACATGGACTCGAATGTCATGATCGCTTATTTGCTCTTTATTATTTTTAGCCCCAACTCTCTAAGTTGAGCAGTAGTGACTGCACCGGGAGCCCCTGTCAAGGGGCAAACCGCTTTTTGAGTTTTCGGGAACGCTATAACATCCCGTATACTTTCTGAACCAGTTAATATCGCGGCCATTCTATCAATTCCGAACGCAATACCACCATGAGGCGGGGCTCCATATTTCAAACCTTCCAACAAAAAACCAAATTTTTCTTCGGCCTGAACATCATCAATACCAAGTGCGGCAAAGACCATTTTCTGAATGTCGGACCTATAAATTCTCATGCTTCCACCACCGATCTCAGAGCCATTTAAGACCAGATCGTAAGCTCGGGCCCTAACCTTACCTGGGTCAGTCCTTAGAATACCAAGATCTGACATGATCGGTGATGTAAACGGATGGTGCATGGCTTTGAATCTTTTCTCATCCTCATCATATTCAAACATTGGGAATTCAGTAATCCAGACGAACTTAAAGACATTCTTTGGAATCTCTTCTAATTTTTCCGCTAGAAAGTTTCTGAGATTTCCCAGGACATCGTTTACGATCTTGTAAGAGTCTGCTGCAAAAAGTAATACATCACCTACGGTCGCGCCAGCCCGATCCACAATTTTTGTTTTTTCCTCATCAGAAAGAAATTTTGCAATAGGCGATTGCCAATCCAATCCTTCTTTGATTCTGGCGTAGGCAACGCCCTTGCCCCCGTAGATCGAGGCAAAATCTCTCAGATCATCTAGATCTTTACGGGACAGCCGATCTCCCTGTGGAACTCTGAGCGTCTTGACTATTCCCCCGGTGTCGATGGGTTTTCTGAAGACAGCAAACTGCGAATCTGAAAGAATATCTGTAATTTCGATTAACTCGAGGCCGAATCGTAAATCTGGCTTATCCAGACCAAAGCGACTCATCGCTTCATTATAGGGTAATCGGTCGAAGGGGATGGAAAGTCTGGTTCCCAAAAGTCTGTCAAATATAAGCGCCATCATCCTCTCGATAATATTGAAAAGCTTCTCTTCTTCCATGAATGATGTTTCAATATCTAATTGGGTAAATTCAGGTTGTCTGTCTGCCCTCAAATCTTCATCTCTGAAACATCTCACTATCTGATAGTAACGTTCAAAACCAGCAACCATAAGCAACTGTTTAAAAATCTGAGGTGACTGAGGCAGAGCATAAAAATGTCCTGTTGATATTCTACTGGGGACTAGATAATCTCGGGCCCCTTCTGGTGTGCTTGTGGTGAGAAATGGGGTTTCAATATCATGAAATTCTTCAGAATTAAGATACTCACGTATTGCGTTAATGAGTTTATTTCTGAAAATCAGGTTCTGACGAGGTCCGACCATTCTTCTCAGATCAAGATACCTGTACTTGTACCTAATTGCATCGTTGGGAGGCGAAGGATCGTCTAATGAGAATGGAGGGGCTTCAGAGCTGTTTAGTATTCTTAACTCTCTTACAAAGACCTCTATCAGTCCTGTATGCAAATCCGGATTTTCACTGTCGGCTGGTCTTCTGAAAATTTTTCCTTGAACAGCTATCACCCATTCTGATCTCAGAATGTGAGCTTTTTCATGGACGATCTCGTTAAATTCTGGATTGAAAACGACCTGAATCAGACCTTTTCGATCTCTTAAATCAACGAATATTACCCCGCCATGGTCTCTGCGTCTTAGAATCCACCCCATCAATACCACTTCACTACCGATATCTTTTATCGAGAGCTCAGTTGAAAGGTGAGTTCTCTCCCATCCACCCATAGAGTCTAGTTTCAATCCCCGTCTCCTCGAAGAAATATTATGATGTCATTTAAAGAAACTTGAGACTGATCTTTTGTTACCATATCCCTGATGGTCACAGCGCCGCGCGCTAACTCTTCGGATCCCATCATTATGGTTTTTTGAGCGCCTGCTCTATCAGCTTGTTTCATGTGAGATTTTAAACTCGATAATGTATTCTTGGTTTCAACGCTGAAGCCAGCGTCTCTAAGCTGTTTGACCAACTTATGACAGGTTTGCCTCGTTTCATCCCCCAATGGCGCAACGTATAGATCAATGCTACGAGAGAACTTTTCATCGCTGTCTCGAAGGCTCATGATAAGCCTTTCCAAGCCTATGGCAAAGCCAATTCCCGAAATGTCAGGACCTCCAAGCTCGGATATGAGGCTATCATAACGACCGCCACCACCCACAGCCTTTGAGTGTCCAAGTTCCAGGTCGATGATTTCAAAAGCTGTTCGAGAATAATAATCCAAGCCTCTAACCATCTTAGGTTGGAGCCTGTAGTTGATGTCTAAAACGTCAAGACCTTTTCTGACATCAGAAAAATGATCTTGGCAAGGTTTGTCCAAATAGTCCGTTATGACTGGCGCTGACTCCATCACTTCACTGCACGTTGGAGACTTGCAATCCAAAGAGCGCAGGGGATTGGTTTCCATTCGTCTCTGGCAGTCCTGACACAGATTGTTGTAATGGAGTTTCAGGAAGTTTCTCAACTCATCACGGTAAATGGATCGGCAGTTTTTGCAGCCCACAGAATTTATTTCAACCACCAAATCTATGGCCCCAATGGATTCTAATATCGAACAGGCGCATGATATCGTTTCTGAATCAGTTAAAGGATCGTCATCGCCCAAGACCTCCGCGTTTAACTGAAAAAACTGCCTGAAACGACCCTTAGAAGGTCGTTCTCTCCTGAACATCGGGCCTATTGTAAAAAGTCTTAGTATGGGTTCTTTTCTAAGTAGAGAGTGCTCTATTACGGATCTAAGGATCCCTGCAGTTGCCTCAGGTCGAAGGCTTAACGACTCACCTCCGATGTCCTGAAATGTATACATTTCCTTTTCTACGATGTCC
>JBFXII010000129.1:0-7691 GCA_050176095.1 Desulfomonilaceae bacterium | reverse complement strand
CCTCGAATGGCTGATTTGCTTTGTTATATGAAGGGGTTGAAGCCCGTCAACAAAATCGGCGCTGCTTTTGGTTCTTATGGCTGGAGTGGTGAAGCTCCAAAATTGATCAACAAATCTCTTGAAGAAATGAAGTTCAAGACCTTTGAGTCTATTAGCTGTCAATTTGCGCCCAATCACGAAGTCCTAAAGAAATGCGTGGAGTTAGGTCGAGAAATTGGGTCCGCCATTAAACAGGGCTAGTAAAACGACTAGCTATTTTTGAGAGCGGAATAAATGTGATGAGCATGCCTGACGCTTCTGGAGGAAGAAACCTCAAACGCATGATTCAGGATGTTTTGCGAAGCAAACGTCTTGATGATTGCGTCGAGAAATTGATAACACTTCCAGGACGTCAGGTCATTAATCCCCTGATTTCGTTGCTGTTGAACAAGGACCCAATTGTTCGTTGGCGATCTGTGATGGTGATCGGTGAGGTTCTGAGCAGTTTGGCTCTACATGATTTGGAGGGCGCCAGGATCATCATGAGACGCTTTATGTGGAGTCTTAATGATGAATCTGGAGGAATAGGATGGGGAGCTCCGGAATCTATGTGTGTCACTATTTCAAAGAGTGAGATCCTTGGACGCGAGTATGGATCAATAGTGATCTCGTATCTGGATCCGGATGGAAATTTTTTGGAGTATGAACCACTCCAAAGAGGCCTACTCTGGGGAATTTGTTATTTGGCCAAGGCCAGACCGGATTTGGTGGTTAATGCAAAGCCTCATTTGGAAAAATATCTAGAATCAGCGGATTCTTATGTTAGAGGTCTTGCGGTCATTGCCGTAAATTTGCTTGAAATGAGAGAATCATTGGATAAATTGTTAACGCTGGTTTCAGATAAGAATGAATTTTTAATCTACGAGGACGATAGCTTTAGGGCTTTAACTGTTGGAGCCAGCGCAGTTGAAGCTATTAAAAACCTTAAACTAAATTAACACTTTTATAATTACTTGCTATACCAAGATTGAAATTAGTTGAGCTGCATTTAAAAAAATAAAGAAAGGGGGCAGCCACAAATGGACGCGATCTTTTTATCAAGATTGCAGTTTGCCGTCGCTACACTATTTCACTTTATTTTTGTGCCTCTTACATTAGGTCTGTCAATTCTGGTTGCGATGATGGAGACCCAGTATGTTCGAACTGGGAATGAAGAGTACAAAAAGATGGCGAAATTTTGGGGCCATCTGTTTTTGATAAACTTTGCCGTGGGAGTTGTTACTGGAATCACGCTGGAATTTCAGTTTGGGACAAATTGGGCTGGATATTCCAAATATGTTGGCGATGTTTTTGGTTCCCTTTTGGCGATAGAAGCCACAGTGGCTTTCTTCCTTGAGTCCACTTTTATAGCGATCTGGTTTTTCGGCTGGGATAGGTTATCTGCGAAGGCTCATGCAGCCTGCATATGGATTGTGGCCCTGGCGTCAAACCTCTCTGCTTATTGGATCATAGCGGCGAATGCCTGGATGCAGCATCCCGTTGGTTATGAAATACGAAACGGTCGAGCAGAACTGACTGATTTTTTGGCCGTCGTCACACAACCATACGCTATAACAAACTATTTGCACACCATTATGGCAGGTTTTGTGGTGGCGGGTTTTTTTGTCATGGGTATAAGCGCCTACCATCTCGTTCGTAAAAATCAAACTGAATTTTTCACCAAGTCCTTCAAGATGGCTGTCTCGTTCGCTCTAATCTTTTCAGTTGCGGTAGTTGGTTTGGGTGATTTGAATGGCAAGGAAATGGCGAGGTTGCAACCTGAAAAGACCGCAGCAGCTGAGGCGCTTTGGGAGACCACAAAGGGCGCCGACTTCATTATGTTTGCAATTCCGGATGAGAAGAACGAACGAAACCTCGTTGAATTTATTAGGATTCCAAAATTCATGAGTAAACTTGTCCTGGGAGATTGGGAGGCGGAAATGAGGGGATTGAAATCATGGCCGGTCGAGGACAGGCCTCCGGTGGCAATGGTTTACTGGTCCTTCAGAATTATGGTTGGCATTGGATTCCTGTTAATTCTACTCACTGCTTATGGCTGGTTAAAGAGAAACAATCTACAATCCAGCCCATTGTATCTCAAGGTCATGACACTGGCCATTCCCTTACCGTATATAGCGGGTCTGTTAGGGTGGATAGTTACCGAGGTTGGACGTCAACCCTGGATCGTTTACCACGTTCTTAGAACTTCGGACGCTCATTCTCCCATAGTTGCTTCACAAGTTGGGACATCATTGGTTGCGTTCATAGTTCTTTATTCTTTGCTCGGTTTTGCTGCGATTTTCCTGATGGTGCGGCACGCCAAGCGGGGCCTTGTTGCGCATTGAATTGTTTATAAAAATGAAGGAAATTATTAACTTATCATAAATTAGCCTATTAAGTGGAAAGGCAGGTAGGTCATGCTCGAAACAATTTGGTTCATGCTTTGGGGACTGATTTGGGCCATCTATTTCATGCTTGACGGGTTTGATTTTGGTTTGGGAACATTGATGCCGTTCATATCGGAGAGTGATAATGATCGACGGGTAATTTACAACTCTATGGGTCCTGTTTGGGATGGGAACGAAGTATGGCTCATAACAGCAGGCGGTGTCACCTTTGCGGCTTTCCCGACCACGTACGCTGTCATGTTCAGCACATTATACACTCCTTTGTTGCTCATTCTTTTTGCCTTGATTATTCGCGGCGTATCTTTTGAGTTCAGAGGCAAGATTGATAATCCCGCCTGGAAGAAGCTCTGGGACACATGTTTGTTCCTCGGTAGTTTTTTACCGGCTCTGCTTTTCGGGGTAGCATTTGCAAACATTTTTCAGGGGATTCCATTTGACAAAGACGGCATTTTTCAAGGCAGCCTGATTACTTTGTTGAATCCATATGGAATTGCAGGGGGAGTATTCTTTGTTGTCACGTTTTTGACTCACGGAGCAATCTGGTTATGCATTAAATCGGAAGGCAAGTTACATACTAGAGCGGCCAGGGCTGCGGCAGGTTTGTGGATTCTTTGGCTAATCACAGCGGTAGGATTCCTGGGTTTCAGCTATGTCGCTACACCATTGTACAAAAATTACTTCAACAATCCTGTGCTCTTCATAGTGCCGCTGATAGCGGTCGTGGGATTGCTTGCGACAAGGTTCTTCATTGGTTCGCAAGCTTATTGGAAGGCCTGGTTTGCGTCTTCAGTAACTATAGTGGCGGCAGTATTGTTCGGAGTGATAGGTCTTTTTCCAAACCTGTATCCTTCCAGCATCGATCCGGCGCTTAATTTGACTGCGTTCAACTCTTCCTCCAGTCCTTTGACCCTAAAAATAATGCTTGGGGTCGCATTAGTGATGGTTCCAATAGTAATTGCATATCAGAGTTACGCCTATCATCTTTTCAGAGGGAAGGTTAATGCTGCAATGCTGGCGTCAGAGGAATCATACTAGATTTAGATATCGGTGCTCCTGATTGTAGGGACATCATGAACCTTATGAACGAAAAAAACATTAGGTGAAAGGAAATTAGGATGATTGAGAGAACTGGGCTCGTAACTTTGAAAGGCAATCCTTTTACTCTGTTAGGTCCTGAATTGAAAGTTGGCGCCGTAGCGCCTGATTTTCAGGTCACCGCCAATGACCTTTCGACAGTCAAGTTGTCAGATTACAAAGGTAAAATTTGTGTGATTTCTTCGGTTCCTTCGTTGGACACGCCTGTGTGCGATACCTCTACCCGTAGATTTAACCAGGAAGCCACCGATCTGGGACCGAATGTTGTGGTATTGACTGTCAGCATGGATCTGCCATTTGCCCAGGCTCGTTGGTGTGGGGCGGCTGATGTCAAGAATGTTCAGACACTCTCTGACCATAAGGAAGCGTCATTTGGACTAGCTTATGGTTTGCTGATCAAAGAGCTGAGGCTTTTAGCCAGAGCAGTGTTAGTTGTCGACAAAAATGGCATAATCCAATATATAGAATTGGTGAAAGAAATTGCTGAAGAACCAAACTACGATGCGGTAATCTCAGCGATCAAGAAGCTGAAATAGGGGTTTTGTTGGCTCTTATTTTATGTAAGGGAGGTTTTTGCATGAATCAGTGGAAAAGCGTGGATGAAATCCTTGACTTTGCGATAAGCAACGAAGAGCAAGCGGCTCAATTTTACACCGATTTAGCCAGTTCGATGGATCGTCCGTGGATGAAGGACATTTTTTTGAATTTCGCCAAAGAGGAAGTTGGTCACAAAAAGAAACTCATGGACATTAAGTCAGGGAAGAAATTTCCACCATCCAACCAGAAGGTATTAGATCTTAAAATCGGAGATTATTTAGTAGAAGTAGAACCTTCAGGCAAGCTGGATTATCAGCAGGCTCTAGTGTTGGCGATGAAAAAGGAGAAAAAGGCTTTCAAGTTATACACTGATCTTGCGGCCTCGGCTGGTGACGAAGCCCTGGAACAGATCTTTGTGTCTTTGGCTCAGGAAGAGGCAAAACATAAGTTACGGTTCGAAATTGAATACGATGATTATATCATGACCGAGAATTAAGTATCCTATCAAGACGATGACATGATTCAAGTTGGCAGAGGGCCTAGTCAAGTATAGGCCCTCGTGTTTTTAGTTGGTCGACTTAAAAGATTCACAAAAAAGTTCCTTAATGGGGAAAAGATGTCCAGCTACAAGCTCATTATTGCGGCAGTTTCAGCTATAGGTCTGGTTTTGATTCTGATCTGGATGCAAGGTGGTTTCCATAGCAAGGTTCCAGGAGGAATGACCAATCCATCAGCTAAAGAAGCCAATTTTAAAACGTTCAAGGCCAAAACAAGCTCCTCCGCCGGTGATGTTACGGTCTCTGGATCTGTTGTGTCCAAAGAAACTGCTCGTATAGCCTCACGTGTCCCAGGAAACGTAATTGAATTAAATGTGGAGGCGGGGTCCCAAGTTAAAAAGGGCGATGCGCTACTCAAATTAGAGGCAAAGGAACTTGTGGAGAGAGAAGCGCAGGCTCAGGCCGCCCTGGAAAGCGCTCAGGCTGATTTAGTCAAAGCTGAAAACGATTTTGCCCGTTACAAGGCTTTGTTTGAAAAGGAATCCATTGCCAAAAAGGAATACGACGAAGCTAAAGCAAAGTTTGAAATGGCTCAGGCTTCGGAGCAGAGAGCGAAGGCATCCTTAGATGAGGCCAAGACCATGCTTTCATATACAACCGTCACTGCTCCCTTTGACGGTATTGTAGCAGAGCGAAGCGTCAACCTTGGTGACTTGGCCACGGTGGGTAAGCAGCTCTTTACAATTTATGCCCCGGATACTCTTGAACTAGTAGCCCCGGTAGGCGAACAATACGCTTCTTTCCTGTACGTTGGAGGTGAAGTAACAGTCTCGATACCTTCAATAGGAATTAAAGAGATCACTCAAATAAGAGAAATTGTGCCCCAAAGAGATGAGAAAACCCGCACGATAACAGTAAAGGCCCAACTCAAAGAGGCTCCTGGCCTTGGACCTGGCCTGTACGGGACTCTGACATTCAACACATCTAGTAGGGAGGTCATAGTAATTCCATCGGCTGCTGTAAATGTGGTTGGTCAACTTGAAAGCGTAAGAGTTCTGGAAAGCGGGTCAGCCAGGATTAGACACATTAAGACAGGAAGAAAACTTAGCGATGGGAATGTAGAAGTTCTTTCCGGGCTTAATGCTGGAGAAGATGTCATTGTTGAGTAGGATAGCCTATCAAGGCTAGGATGATTGTTCCAACAGGCTCAGTTTTTCGCTTGTAAAGTGTCAGACTCGTTGCAGGCTTGCCAATTCTTTGAGTTGCCTGACGTTCCTGTCGCCAATTTTTCTTCGTTTTTTACTCACATTCGATGACCTATGGTATCATGCTAACTTCATATTGGCATGTTTTTTGCTGCTTAAATTCCACATTGGGATGACTTAGGGAAGTCGAACAAGTAACATCGCTATAATTTCCTCAAAACGGGCTTGTAAAAAACAATCAGAACTAAATAAATCAGGTCTGTTGATCTCGATTATCAGACTTTCGGAATCCCTGTAGAGCCTCGAAATTTCTCACATCCACTCAGTTAAGGGGGCCGAAAATGGAAAATAATCAATTACTTCAATCTATTCTTAACAGCATCTCAGAAGGTGTGATGACTGTGGACAAAGATTGGAAAATCGCTTCGTGGAACAGAGCAGCGGAAAAAATAAGCGGATTTCATAGGGAGGAGGTCATTGGCTTGGAATGCTCGAAGATTTTTCGGAGTCCGCTTTGCAAGGAAAATTGTCCGGTAGATAAGGCTCTTTACTGTGGCCATCCTTACCAGGATGTTGCTGTGTCGATAAGAAATAAGCGCAACGAAATAGTTCATCTTTTGGTAAACGCTGCGCCATTATACGATGAAAAAGGTCACATAATCGGTGGAATAGAAACATTTCGCGACGTGTCGAAAAACATGTGGATGCAGGAAGAGCTTCAGCGTCAATATGGATATACAACTATTGTGGGTCAGAGCCAGGCAATGAAGAAGGTTTACGAGACTCTCGGAGCTCTTGTGAACACCGATACGACAGTCCTGATTCAAGGGGACTCCGGGACAGGCAAGGAACTCATAGCTCGAGCGCTCCACTTCTATGGTCAGAGAAAAGACAAATCGTTTGTAGCCTTAAATTGTTCCGCTTTGCCTGAAGGGGTGCTTGAGACGGAGCTATTCGGTCATGCGAAGGGCGCTTTTACAGGAGCCATTAGAGATCACGTAGGAAGATTTGAGATGGCCAATGGCGGCACGCTTTTTCTTGATGAAATCGGCGAAATAAGCCCTGCAGTCCAGGTCAAGCTATTACGCGTATTAGAAGAACGAGAATTTCAAAGAATTGGAGATAACAGGAGCATAAAAGTCGATATACGATTGATAACGGCCACAAATAAGGATCTTTACAGGATGGTCCTGGAGGGAACTTTTCGAGATGATTTGTTTTACAGACTTAGTGTTTTCCCACTTCATCTTCCACCTCTGAGAGAACGGTTGGAAGACATACCATTGCTCATTAGCCATTTCATAAGAAAATTCAACAAGCAAATGGGCAAGAATATTCAGGGCATATCCGATAAGGTGCTTGATATAATGGAGGCGTATTCGTGGCCAGGAAATGTTCGTGAGTTAGCCAACGCCCTGGAACACGCGTTTGTCCACGCGAAAGGCGCATTAATTTATCCATCTGATCTGCCAAGTCGCTTGGTAAACTCAAATGATTCACAAATTAAACGCCAAACCGCACATCCTCAACAGAAGCTGGATATTGTAGAAAGGCAATTAATAGTCAGAGAACTCGAAGCTGCGAACTGGCGTAAAGCAGTTGCAGCAAAGAAGCTAGGGATGAGTCGTGCAACTTTATGGAGAAAAATGGAAAAGTACGGAATTGAGGGATAGAAACGGGAGTGAGCAGCGTTTCATTGTTGAAACGTTTAATAGCATTTTGAAATTATGATTCTTTTTGAAACAGTTCGAATTTTCGTTTCAAACCTGAAACATCACCTACTGATCCTGCTAAGCTATTGTTGAGTTTTTGGGTTTGAAATGCGAGCCACATTAGACCTGCCTGAGTAAATATTCTAAACAAAACAATTAGATAAAACATTTACATGAGCAAACAAGCTGCATCCCCATATTTGGCATGAAATTTGCCCT
>JBFXII010000128.1:0-7723 GCA_050176095.1 Desulfomonilaceae bacterium | reverse complement strand
TTCCGATCTCCAGGGTCCGAAATGCGGATTTGATTGGCCGGGTAGGACTAGTCGAATACCTCATGAATGTGATTTTTTAGTCCCGGCTGGACAGAGTTTCTAATTCGCACACCACATGGGCGCCACCCCTCGACAGGACAGACGGCGCCTCTATGTGACACCGATTATTCTGGTCTCTTGTTACAGCAGCATGATGTTTATCCTGATTATGACACTTTTTAGAGACTTGTCCATATAAGATATTGGAATGTTAGGGGGTGAGGTGAGGGCTGGAAGGTAGTTTCCGAGTTAAAAGTCAACATACTAATATGTCAGTGTTTTTGCAAAAAAAGTGTCAAAGTCAGGAGGCCTGCATGTGGTCTAACCTGGACGAACATTTTCGTTTAAGTTCATCAATCTTTTTATTTGATTTACTGGAAGACCGACTTAAGTTATTGATTGACCATCAAATTACTTCTCATGAGATCCTTTCAATATTAGGCTTCAAATGAGAAACTCTCGTTTTTTAAGTAGGGGTGAATTGCAAGAATGTTAATGTGTTGACATCCCGCGACGCTTTTGTGAATAGTCTTTGCTTCGATGAGCTTGTGGAGAATTAGTTATGAAAGAAGGCTCAATAAATACATCTAAAGCCAGGAAGATGATTAATTATGTTCTTAGCTTAATTTTAATAGTTTGGACACTTCTGGTTTTATGCCTTTCTTACATTTCCTACCAGACAATGTACAGTAATGCGCTTGTTGCAGCCAAATCCGCTGCTATTAACACGTTTCGAAAAGATCTGGTTTACAGGAAGTGGGCATCCATACATGGAGGGGTTTACGTCCCTGTAACTGAGCATACTCCACCTAATCCTCATTTGGCCGAAGTTCCTGAACGAGATGTAGAGACAACCTCGGGTAAGAAACTTACATTAGTCAACCCTGCCTACATGACCAGGCAAGTCCATGAATTGGGTATGAACGAATATGGCTGGCAGGGCCACATAACGAGTCTGAATCCGATCAGGCCCCAGAATGCTCCGGATGACTGGGAACGCAAGGCCTTGAACAGCTTCAACGATGGAGTTACCGACTATTCTTCCCTGGAAATGATCGGTGATGACGTAAAGTACTTACGGTATATGGCTCCTATGCAGGTTGAAGCATCGTGCCTGAAGTGTCACTTTCATCAAGGTTACAAAGTGGGTGATATGCGAGGCGGAATAAGTGTTTCAGTGCCATGGCGGGAATTTGAGTCTTCAATAAAAAGTGGGACCCAAAACATTCTGGCAATGTATGGCGCGATATGGTTCCTGGGCGTCCTAGGCAATATCGGGGCCAGGAAATTGATCAATGGTCAACTAGCCAAACAGGAACTTACTATGGAAGCCCTGGCTGATAGTGAACGGATGCTAAAAACAGTCCTGGAAGCGGCGCCTGTGGGAATTGGTTTGGTTAAGGAAAGGATTGTTCAGTGGTCCAACGATACCCTAAGTGAAATTACAGGGTATTCTAAAGAAGAAATATGCTTGAAGCCCTCGAAGAAGTTCTATGAGAACGAAAATTTTTTTGAGAAGGTGGGAACCACTGTTTACCCAGAAATGGCTGAGAAGGGCAGCGCTACAGTTGAAACTCGCTTCACGCTCAAAGATGGAAAGGTCGCTGATTTTTTGATGAAGCTGGCCGCTCTGGACAAAGCGGATTTGTCCGCCGGTTCCGTATTTGCCTGCATGGATATTTCTGAATCCAAGAGAATTGCTCAAGAATTGAGGGAATCTCTTGAGAGGATGCAAAGGGCAGAATTCGCAGCCCGATTTGGGAATTGGGAACTTGATACTACGACTGAAACACTGAATCTTTCACCTGGAGCTCGTACAATTCTCGGCGTTCAAAAGAGCCAGATAACCTTCAGTGAACTTGTAGAAATTGCTTTGCCGGAATATGGGGATCAATTGCGTGAAGGTCTCAAAGAGTTAATTGATAGTCGGGACAACTATGAAATTGAATTTAAGGTTGTAAGGCAGAGCGACAGTCGAGTAGCTTATCTACATTCGATCGCAAAATATGACGACGAATCCAAGATAGTCTGGGGAGTTGTCCAGGATGTAACGTCCAGAAAGAAGGCCGAAGAAGCGCTAGTTGAGAGTGAAGCCAAGTACAGGGTCCTGGCTGAAAACATGAAGGATTGTATATGGAGTTCTAATTCAAATTTTGAATTCACTTATCTGAGTCCCTCCATTGAAACTCTACTAGGCTACCATTCCGAGGAGATGCTTGGAAAAACTTTTATCGAATTCCTTACGTCTGAACTTAAACAAAAGGTGCAACTCAGATTAGCAGAGCGAATTGATTGGTTTAAAAGGGAAAAAACCGTCTCGGGCGAGATCTATGAATACGAAATGTTAAAAAAAGATGGGACAAGAGTTTGGATTGAAATTCTCGTCAACTCCAACTCGGACATTTACGGAAATCTATTTGGTTTTCAGGGAGTGGCTCGTGATGTCACAGAGCGTAAAAAAGCGGAAGAGGCTCTGAGGGAAAATGAGCTACTGTTCAGAAGTTATGTGGAAGCCTCTCCGATAGGTATCTTCGAAACGGATGTTGAGGGTAGGATCGTATCTTCAAATTCGGCTAACACTGCCATCACTGGATACTCACAAGACGATCTGTTCAAAATGAATATAAAAGATATCGTAGTTCCAGGACATTTGCAGAACTTTGCTGAGGCTTTGGAAACTCTCAAGGCCCAGGGCCAATTTGAGGCTGAGATAGAGTTAACAACGTCTAACGGTAATATTATATGGGGCCTCGTTAATGGGGTAAAACTTTCGTTCGGCCGCATTCTCTTCTTTCTGAGGGACATCAGTAAACGAAAAGAAATTGAAAAGGACCTCAGAGAAGCGGTTAACGAAACCCTACAGCTCATTAAGAGTATGATTAGTGGTTTTGTTATTTATGAGTCTGTATTCGATGAAAATGGAAATTTCATAACCTGCCGTTTTGCTTTCGCTAATGACGCTTTTGACTCCATCGCGGGTTTGGACGGCGCCGATGTCATCGGCAAAACTGTTCATGAGGTTTGGCATGGCATTGAGCAAAGTTGGCTGGATGTCTTCTCGGAAGTGGTTAGCACCGGTGTAGCCAAGTCTTTTGAAATGTTTCATGCCCAGTCAAACAAACTTTATTATTGTAACGTCTATAGACCATGGGACACAAAAAACAGGTTCTGCGTGATTTTCGAGGATATTACCGAACAAAAGCGGGCGCAGGAAGAGCGTATGGAAATGGAACGCAGGCTGCTGAAGTCACAAAAACTGGAGAGCCTCGGGGTTCTGAGCGGCGGAATTGCGCATGACTTCAATAATCTTCTGGCTGTGATCATGGGAAACATAGAACTAGCCCAGAAAAAGGATATCGATCCGCTTGAAAAACAAATTTTCCTTGAACGGGCAATGCAAGCTTCCGTCAAATCAGCCAGCCTGATCCGAAAGATGCTCGATTACTCCGGAAAAGGAGCCTTTGAACTTGAACATATTAATTTGTTTGAGCTCATCCAGAAAAACTCCGAGATGTTCAGGATGACTGTGCCGAAAAATCTGAACCTCAAGATTGGATCTGACAGCCAGAACATTCCTATAAAGGCGGACGTGAATCAAATAGAACAGGTAGTCATGAATTTGCTCATAAACGCCTCAGAAGCGTTCGAAGGCAAAAGTGGAGTTATAGAAATTTCAACGGGCGTAAAATACTGTGATGAAACCATTCTTTCCAAGAGCTTGTTGCCCGAAAAGCCTCAGGCGCAGTATATGGCTTTTCTCAGGGTAAGGGATAACGGTATTGGCATGGACAAAGACACGATAAACCGTATCTTTGATCCCTTCTTCTCAACAAAATTCACGGGTCGTGGCCTGGGAATGTCTGTAGTTCATGGAATTGTAAGGGCATATAATGGCGCTCTTACAATTGATAGCAAGATTGGAGAAGGAACCTTCGTCGATGTATACTTACCGCTTCGTCATCAAACAGACGTTATTGAGGAAAAGTCTGGCGCCCAAGAACACGAGGCTTCATCTACAAGCGAATATATAGCAGATGATCAGAAAATATTCGCTCTCGTAGTCGATGACGAATCTGAAGTCCTGGAATTAACCGTGCGACAACTTGAGCGCTTGGGTTGTGAGACTTTTTCGGCAATGAATGGTAGAGAGGCGTTAGAAGTATTCAAAAGCAATCCCCATATTAATTTAGTGATTCTGGATCTGGTGATGCCCGTAATGGGAGGTGAAGAAACATTTCACAAATTGATGGAGATCAATCCCGAATTGAAGATCGCACTTTGCAGTGGCTACAATGAAGAGCAATTGAAGGAACAGCTTCGGACGAAATTGATGCCAATAGCTTTTTTGAGCAAGCCCTACAGGATTTCAACTATCAAAAACCTAATCGACAGACTGAGAAAATGATCGTACTTATCAAATAGTAGTGCTATTATTGCGTAGTCGGATTTTTTCGGTTGATTCTGATTAACTTAGTCAATGTTGAAATTGTTTTTCGTTATTGCAGTGACCAAGAACTAACTCACCTAGGAACAGTTTAATGATAACCAATCTCGTTAGCTTCGACATCCCTTTAAACGTGATTGAGAACTGGCAGAAAATAATCAATCTGCTATCCAGACTAGTGGGAGTACCTGCGGCGCTGATAATGAGACTTGAAGGCCCTGATATCTCGGTTCTTGTTTCAAGCGCATCTGAAGGGAACCCATATCATCCAGGGGGAAAAGAAACATTTGAGAATTCAGGTCTATATTGTGAGGAAGTAATTAAATCAGGCTCAAAATTGTTGGTCAGTGACGCCCTGGCTGATGAAAAATGGAAGGACAATCCCGATGTCAAATTGAACATGATCTCATATCTCGGTTTTCCAATATTTCTGCCAAACAAGAAACCCTTTGGAACTATCTGCGTTCTGGACAACAAGCCCAACGCCTATTCGGAAGATACCGGAATATTGCTTGAGACTCTGCTGAATCTGATTGAGTCGAATCTTGAAACGATCTTTATGAATAAGGTCCTGGAAGATGAAAACAAGCGACTCTGCGATTACTTAACGGAGATTCAGATTTTTCGGGGATTGGTTCCGATCTGTTCTGGCTGCAAAAGCATAAGGGACAAAGAAAATGTTTGGCATCCAATAGAAAAATACCTGATAAATCATCCGAAAGCGGATTTTACCCACACGCTTTGTCCTAAATGTTTGAAAGATTTATATCCGGATTTTTATGAAGAATAAAAGATTGCGCATTTGAAAGCGAGCCTGGACAAATACACTGATTACTGAGAATCCATCAGACAACTCGTCCTTATGGAATGTCAACAAGTATTTAGAAACCATAATCGCGAAGCATTTCGGTTCCCAACAGAATGGGGCCTATTGGGGAAAAATTACATCGGTTCCCTGAAAATTTATGTGCCATTTCCAGGATCAAGCAATTAGATGAGGTTTACAACTGTCCCGCTTTTTGAATGGCCGAAAAGATTCCTGTGATATCCATCCATATCATGCCTATGTATTCGTGGATTGCCTGTCTTGAGTAATCGAGGTCTCTGGAATTCGGTATGAATTCATAGATATACCTCATGTCTTTCAATGTGCGAAAATCGCACGGACATGGAATCGGATTCGTTTGAAATCTCTTGAACATCTTGATGGCTCTGGGCATGTGAATTGCCGAAGTTACAAGTCCGAATGGCTCATTCCTCACAAGCCTCACGAAGACCTTGGATTCCTCATCAGTGTCAAACGCTGTTGTTAGAACAATGAGCTCATCGCGAGGTATACCCATTTCCAACGGTAATTCCGACATTGCTGTCGTTACACTATAACGACCCGGAATAGCTGCGCCCGATAATACGAGCCTGCTGCCCTTGATGCCTTTGGCAAGCCGTATACCCTCCATGACTCTAAGAATGGATGGTCCCCATGACTCAGCTGGAGGAACTCCATCCTCTACAATGGAACCACCCAAAACAACTATATATTTCACTCCCCGTTTTTCAAGTAGTTTAGGATCCTGGAAGGGGCCCGCCTGATCCTCCAATGTCTTCATGAGGTAATAAGATGTCGCTCCAACCGAAAATAGAATCAAAAGCAATGTTCCGAGCCCAATGATTAGGATTGCTAATCTCCTGCTTCTCTTCAATAATAAGGCCAAGATACCAATGAGCAACAGTAGGATAGAAAATCCCAACGGATACAAAAATGCGCTGATGATTTTTTTAGCCAAAAATCCAACTTCTTCCATCAGTTATTCCTATCAGATATGTAAAGGTGGTATGGATAAGTTATTTTAAACTTCTGCAACCCTTAAAACGTCTCTGACTCCTGATTTACGGAGCCATTATTTGGAGCGGGTCATTTTTCCTCTTAAACCTACTGAAGAATCAGATAATACAGTAACCCAAGTAAGTCCATCAAGGATCAAAACGTAACGCGCCAGACAATTCGCTCTTGAAAAGGTCGAGATCGTAATAAAATGTTAAATGATACCAAGTCAGAATATGCTCCCAGGTTTAAGGGAGCTCCAGGGGCGGCAATCAAATTCGCCGAATCATGGGCAAAGGAAATGTTCCGATCTCGGGATAGACATGTCGAAGATCGTGTTTATCTCTGGGTTAAATATAGAAATTCGGTCCTTAAAGCCTGCAGTATGGATCCAGACCAAAAAGGTTTCTAGTCAATCGATAGCCGGGTTTTTATCCGGCTATAAAATCTTATCCACCTAGGATCACTTGACCAATAACCTTTGTGATAATTTTTGGTCATGCATGAACAAGTCCTAAGCCGGCATGATTGAAGGCGCCACATAAATGGCTATTACCGCAAAATGACAGGCGCATCCCAAAATCACAAAAATATGCCAAATTTCGTGGAAGCCGAAAAAACCTGGCTTGATATCCGGTTTTTTCAGAACATATACGACGGCGCCCAATGTAAAAAAAATGCCACCGAAGAGCAGTCCGAGCAATGCGTTTCTTGGCATATGAGTCATCATTTCCGGAAGGGCGACAACTGACAGCCAGCCCATTATCAAATAAATCCCGGCAGAAATCCAACGAGGAGCGTTTATGAAAAAAATCTTCGTTATTACCCCGACGATTGCCATGCTCCAGACTATCGCCAACAACCCCCATTGCCAGAATCCATTGAAAAAATTTATGCAGATTGGCGTGTAGGATCCTGCGATCAGAACATAAATCGCTGAATGATCGATCTTTCTCAAGATGTTGATTACCTTAGGTGAAGCGGTCGCCAAATGATAGGCTGAACTAGCCGAAAACATCAGAATCAGGCTTAACCCGTAAATTGTTAATGAAATGGCCTTGGTAACGCTATCATGTCCTATAATCAACAACAGCGCCAAACCCAGCGCAGCTCCGACTGCTCCACAAAAGTGCGTTAAACCGCTTATTGGCTCCCTTAGCCTGCAAGCCATCTAATACTCCCATCCTGCAAAATCCTATTGTATAGGCCAAGATTTGCAAATCAATGCTTTAGAGATCAAAAACCACTAAAATAGCACACTATGATAGAAAAGCACTGTTTAATTTCAAAAAACAAAAAGCGCCTCCGGTATCCAATTCCGGAAGCGCTCATCTTGTCTCATTCAAGAAATTTAATTTTATGGACTAAATATTGCAGCAATTAAGCTGTCATCTACTGATGTCCTTTGAACTCGATCT
>JBFXII010000127.1:0-7800 GCA_050176095.1 Desulfomonilaceae bacterium | reverse complement strand
TCAAATTAACCCAGAGAAGCAAAATGGACCTAAAAAGATATCTCGAAACTCAGAATTCGGAAATCCAGCGACATAAATGGATCGAGTCTGAGAAAGCGGGTAAAGATTTAGGGGTCGATGCGGTAATTGACTGGATCAAAAAATACGCTGACGCTTTCAGCGAAGATTATTACAACAACAACGAGTCTGAATCATAATAAGCCTCAATCCATGGTTAAAACTATACTGTCAAGTATAGTCCTTGCGATACCGCTAAGTTAAGCCCCTTCCGTAGCAATAAACTTTTACAACCGGCTTCAGGGTTTTTCAATCACCTCGAAGCCTGTTCTTTTTCCTGCTAACCTTCACCGATTTATCAAGTTAGACCTCAAAAAAATATGGCGCGACGATAGTCGCGCCTGGAGGCCTGTCAGATGGACAGGAAATTGTGTTTCTTGTTCTGGTGAATTAATCCAGGAATGGTTCCTGACCCCTTCCGGACTAAATTCAGGTATATGAATATCTAATAAAATATATAATGTCAAGCCTTTTTGATAATACCCGCCATCTGTTTTGAACCAAAAACTCCAGCTTACTCGTGACACCCTATTTGATGGGAAGATCAAATAACGCATTTTCAATTAACTCAACAGTTGGAGATGGATTCATCGTCACGATAGCAAAATCGAATCGAAACGGTTGAATAAGCGAATTTTTCATTATGTAAATTTGAGCCGCCTTTTTTATACTATTATGTTTTTTTTCGGTAATGGTAAACAACGGGTTGATCGATTCATCTGAGTGCCTTGATCTCACCTCGACAAAAACTATTTCTCCATTTTGGGACGCGATTATGTCCAGTTCTCCAGCTTTACAGGAGAAATTTCGATCAATGATGTCATAACCGAGATACTGCAAATACTCAGCAACTATAGATTCAGCCTTGTTTCCGATTGCCTTGGTAGTAGAATTTTGTTTGTTCGGTGTGTCGTTCATCTTTCCCCCCGATTTGTGAGTTGCTTTTTGATGATTTGATTTTTTGAGAAAAGGCCAGGACATCTCAAAATCCTGGCCCCATTTGTCAACAACCTAATTGTGCGCGCTTTGCATCATCTTTTCGTGCAGACGTCTTGCCTGAAGAGCAAATGCCTCTAATCTAGCTTCGATGATTTGCGGAAAAGCGTTTCCATCCGTTTCTATGGCGAGAAACGGCAATTTTCTATTCCTATGTTTGAATATGGGCGAACTCGAAGTCGATTTGCCATTAGTTTTTGCCATTGCTTCGATTTTCTCACCTATGGTGAACTTTTCGGAAAGAATGGCCTCAGCTACTCTCGAAGGCATACAACCAAATGGACCTATTGATAGAATTCCGCACGATGGATGCAAAATCTCGTGCAGAGCAGCTCCAACGGTCAAGATTGCTTCTCCTGTCAATTTCGGTGATACAAATTTCTCTCCTGACTTAATGAGGTCATCAACCTCGAGGGTTTCATGGAAAAACAATCCTGATGGCGCAAACAGGTCTCTGATCTTATTATCAAAGTATCTTTTAACGTAGTAACGAATCCAAAAGGAAAAGTCTCTACTTTCCCCCTCTATTCCACTCTTGATCAACCAGTCCACGTACTTGATCCATTCGCTGGTCTGGGATGTCCTTACGATAAAGCCCCTATCTGCCATCTTCTCGACCAAATTCTGCAGTGAGATTGGGTCATTGCGGACATAAATCTCACCTATTAATGAAATTTTCGGAATCTGATCGTACGGAGCCTTGAGCTCAATTTTAGACAATCTCTCAGCGCTTGACCTGATCTGCCTTTTTATGACTCGCCATGACTTATCTACGACGCCAACGAGTTTGTCCCATTCCTCAAAAAATATTCTCAGACCTGCCTCTCTATCTTTTGCGGCGGCCAAGACAGTCGACCAAATTTCATACATCACATCGCCAATTAGGATTGAGCGCCATGCCGGAAGAGTGAACTTGTCACCCAAACCCATGTAACCGTTGGCAGCATTCAAAGTCAGAACAGCGGCATCAGGAATTTCATGCCTTTCTATTAGCCTTCTGGAAAACACGTTGTATTGTCCGAATCTGCAAGGCCCCGCTGCGCCAGGCATGAAGTATGCGGTGACCTCACCTTTTGGACGATCCTTCCAAAAATAATTCAACATTGAACCAACAGTCGTTTGAAGAGGGAGACATTCCTTACAAGTTGAGTTTCCTCGTCCGATTTTCAAGACCTCTTCATTAGCCGGTGGTAGACCATAAGCGTTTATTCCGATTTTCTTGAATGTCTGAACAAGCGCGCCATGAGCAAAACGACCCATGGCCGGGATAACTACACGAACATTAGGATGAGTCAGCGGAAGATTACGTCCGTCTGCTGTCACTATTACCGGTTTTCCGCCCTTTACGGCTGTATAAGCCGGTTCGAAATCCCGTTTGATTTTTTGTATCTTTTGCTTGTTTTCCAGCTCCCTGTAATACTGGACTATATCTAGAAATGCCTCGATCCGCGTTTCAAGGCCAGCGTCAGCGGTATGGCTGTCCAGCTCAAGTGTTAATGAAGGCTTACGACCCATTTCGTCGCGGAAAAAACCAACCACAAAAGAATCCGGACCACAGGAGAAATTGCTTATGAATGTGCCGAATAACTGCGGGTTTTTCTTTACCAGGCTCGATGCCTTGAGGATCATTCGACCCATAGACCAATACATTGTGTCTTGGTCGCGAATTGTTTCATTTTCAAAGGGCAGCATGTCGAACGGTAGTATTCGATAACCGCGTGAGGCGAATTTTGCGGGGATACCTTTGTTTGCCTCTGGAGCAAAAGAATTGTAAGGCCGACCGAAAAGTACTATCGCCATCGTATCAGGATCATTTTTAAGTTCTTCCAGGATGTTGGCGCCCTTAAGACGAAGCTCATCTTTGAATTTCCTTTGAGCCTTGTACGCCTCCTCAAAAGCTTTCAATCCTTGAGCCCGAGATTTCCCAAACTCCTGTGCTAGCTTGACAAAGTCATCTTTCTGGCTTTCAAAGCCTTTACTCAGATCCAGGTAAGGTGTCACCAGCTTCTTGGCCTTCATTTCATCGAATGAGCTTGAAAGATAGAAAGCTTCTCCTTGAACAAACACACATGTGCAGGTGTTCGCATTTTCATCATCCGTAGGAATACCCTTGATGTGAGGAATGAAATAGACATCGGGATTCTTAGCTATTAGATTCGACACATATCCATGAGAGATTTCAACCGGATAACAGAAAGCGGCGCCCTGCTGATCCACACCGCGTGAATCTATCGCGTCAGGCAAAATTACACGGTACCCAAGCTCCTTAAAAAAGGCATTGAAAAACGGAAAGAACGTATTGGTCAGAAAAGACCTGTTCATACCGACCGTCGGCCTGGAATCATAAGGATCCTCAGGCGCCAGATCTTTAAATACGAGCTTCTGACGAAAATCGACCATGTCGAGTTCGCGTGTATCGTATTCCACATCCCGTATAAGGTTCACGTAACGGTTGCACGCCCCGCCAAACGGATATGTTTTGTCCTCAATCTTGATACGGGCGATCTCACAACGTCTGTCACATTTTTCTTTTCCACCGCCACAGATGAAACTTTTCTTGTAGGTGACTTCTCTATTGGCCAAGACTTCCAGATCAAAAGACTGTTCTTTCATCAGACCGATATTTATCCGTCTCTCAACTTCCAGGGCAACTCCGAATGCTCCCATCAAACCCGGCTCAGGTGGAACGACTATCTGCTTACCCGTAAGCGCCGCCATAGCAGCTGGTATTGCTTCGTTGTAACAAACACCCCCTTGCATGAACACTTTCTTTCCAACAGGCCTATTACCCTTAACCCTGTTTGAATAGTTCATGCAAATCGAGTAAACCAGGCCGGCTACTATGTCATTTACCGGAATTCCCTCCTGGGCCGCGTTTTTTATGTCTGAACCGATAAACGCCGCGCATTGATCATTGAAATTTGGTGGTTTTACTGCTGTGTACGCCACCTTGCCAATATCAGTTACCTTAAGACCGAGACTCTCTTTTGCTGATTCCTCCAGAAAAGAACCTGTTCCCGCGCTGCAAGCCTCGTTCATCGCGTAATCGCTCGGTACTCCATTGGTTATGTAAGTATACTTCGCGTCCTGGCCACCAATCTCGAAAATTGTGTCCACTTCGGGGTCAAAATGAACTGCGGCGGCCGCATGAGCTATGATTTCGTTAATCACCCCTTCAGTCAAAGCATGGAGTCCAGCAATCTGACGTCCAGACCCGGTGACGCCCAAGCCCTGTATTCGAAGTGGAACATCGACCTGATAGGCCAGGCTCTTATAGACCTTGCGAGACGCTCCAACAGGATCTCCATCCGTCCGCAGGTAATCTGCGGCTAGAATAGACTTATCCGACCGCCTCATTATTACACCCTTGGTTGTCGTTGATCCCACATCTAAACCAAGGATACATTCATCCATAGGTTGAGGTGTGCCGCGAGGACGCTCCTTGAAAGACACCATATCCCTGAAATCCAACAGTGGCTTCAAATAACCAAACGCTGAGGACTTCTTCTTGAAAACATTCTTTGCCCCAGAATACCTTGTAGTCTCGTGATCAAGAGCCCACAGCGCAGCTCCAAAAGCTTCAAAATATGGCGCCTGCTCTGGAATAAATAAATCCTCTATCTCTTGCTCGAGGAAATGAGCCATGCTCTTGTTCTGAGATGATCCCCCGATTAACACGACAGATTTTTTGGGCAACTTCTTGAGCAACTCCACGACCTTGCCCGCCATCATCCTAGCCAGACCGCTTACAACCTGGTCCTTCGGAACACCTTTGTTCAAAGCATGAGTGCAATCACTCTTGCAAAACACGCTGCATCTTCCAGAGACCTTGTGAGGATGTTCCGAGATTTCGAAATTAGCGACTTCATCAAGAGTCACATTCATTCGACCAATCTGTTGTAAGAAGAATTCACCGGTTCCTGATGCGCACTTGTTGCCCGTCTGTATGCCCTGGATTTTGTTCTCTTCATCGAGATGGTAAACAAGAAAAGTCTCGCCGCCGGCGCTAACAATTACTTTATATTGAGGTTTGGATGCGAGAAAATAGCCAGCCGACTCCTCAACCGCCTCTGGCTCGGATATTGTTGTCAAGTCTATATAATTTATGAATTTTCTTCCTGTAACCGCCAGAGGAACTTTTCCAATATCAGGAATGTTTTCTAAGGTGTCTATCAATGTTTGCCGAGGATTTCCCTCGTGAGTGATGACATTCACAGAAACCACGTCAATATTCTTTCCATCTCGCCGTAAACGAACCAGACCTAAAGTAGAAGCTCCTAAACATACTCCGAGCGATTCCATCACACTGACTCCATTCTTACTGACAAGGTGAGCTAAATCGCCTTGCTCCAGAAACTGCGCTTAATAGGGCTATTCTCATTGAATGCCCATACCGATAAGTATCAAGATCAATTTAATCTTTTTCGCAATGTAATCAATTAGTCGCAAAGTTTGAACAGTCACAACCTAGATTCGTTTTTTCAAATTAAACTTTTAGTATATTGTAACAATCTGAGCTTAGCAAATAAATAGATTAGACATCATTTGGCTGCAATTCCCTCAGGCGCACAAATTAGTTCGCAGATGCCCGGCCTCTTAGCTAAAACCATTGTGCTCAGACATTTAAAATTTTTTTGCGTGACAATTGTATTGTTTTGGTTAAAATAATTTACGTTTTTTATAGGGATATTACGATTAGGAGGAAAGAATTTGATTAAAAAAATGTTAACTATGGGCGCTTTTGCATGCTTACTGGCCTTTTCGGCTATGACAAGCTCAGCAGGAGCAAGTTGACAGGGTTGTTTTCCCTCCTGGGGAGGGTCCAGTTCCTACTACAACGCCCCTCAATATGGATATGGCTCTTACGGTTATGGGTCTTATCAGGGTTACGGATACCAGGCGCAGGCTAGCAAGCCTTCCAAGCCTAAGAAAAATACAAAAGCAAAAAAGCCTGACCCAGCAAAATAATTCTTCATCAATTCTGATATTATGAATGGCGCTGCAGACAATGCCGCGCCATTCCATTCACCCAACTATCTCCCCAAAAAAATCCGTTCCGTTTATCTCATTTATTCTTACTGAATAAATACCACCTGATACTGCAAGCCCATCCGTAATGAAAAGGTTTCCATCGATTTCAGGAGCCTGATCCCAGAGACGCCCCGCCAACAACAGGTCCGTATCCGGAGAATATCCTTCAACAATAGCCTTATCTATTTGCCCAATCCTTGATTCGTTTTTCTTTTGGGCAAATTCCGAGTGAACTTTGATTATTTCATCCACTCGAGCCTGCTTCTCCTCAGGAGGAACTCTGTCCCCCAATTCAAAAGCATCTGTGCCTTCTTCAGGTGAATAGGCGAACACACCCACCCTGTCGATCTCGGAATAGTCGAGAAAATCGACAAGCTCCATGAAATCACTTTCGGTTTCAGTAGGATATCCGACCATTACGGTGGTTCTCAACGCAACTCCGGGAATTGTATTACGTATTGTTTCGAAAAGCCCCTTTATCGTATCAGCCCTCCACGGTCTTTTCATATCTTTTAAAACCCTGGTCGAGATATGCTGTATTGGAATGTCGAGATAAGGCAAAACCTTTTCCTGTGTTCTCATCACCTCAAGAAGACCTTTTGGAAAACCGTTCGGATGAAGATACATCAGTCTAAGCCATGAAACTGAGTCGATTCCGCTAAGTCTCTCTAAAAGTTTTTCCAGACTGTCTCTAATATGAAGATCTGTTCCGTAGGAACACAAATCCTGAGCCACAAGAATTAACTCTCTGGCTCCGTTATCCGCTAGTTCTCTGGCCTCATTCTCTAACTTTTCGATCGGTTCGCTCTTCATCCTTCCCCTGATCATCGGAATGGCGCAATAGGCGCACCTTCGATCGCATCCATCCGAAACCCTGAGATATGCGTATCCGGGAGTAGTAAGAATTCGGCCCGAAGCATGATTGACATGCTTGAAAAATTTGTCGTTTCGTGATCTCGGTACAATTCCTAACGATTGATTGAGCAACCTGGGAAGATCAGGAATTCCGTCTGGCTCCACAAAAAGATCCACTTCAGGCAGAGATTTCCTCGCATCTTCTCCGTACCTCAACGGTAGGCAACCCGCCACAACTAAAAACGCTTCCGAATTCTCAGTCGCGTAATCCAATATGGTGTTGATGGACTCTTCAACGGCAGATTCAATAAAGGCGCAGGTGTTTATAATAATTACCTTAGATTCTGACAGATCCTCCGTGAACACATAATTCGCTTCACGCATCACGAACATTATTTTTTCGGTATCTACCCGGTTTTTTGGGCAACCGAGACTAATCATCGTATACGAAATCTCTTCGCTCAACGCGTCCCTCATAATTTCTAATCAATTTTGATAATTCTGACCTTACATCTTGAAAAATAAGGCAAAATCGGCCAACACATGCGATCTGGCAAGGAAGGAATTTCAAACTCATCAACACATTTATTTCGGAGTGGAAATTTCAAAAATACTTTCAGGAAAAGATGGCAAAAACTTGATCTCAGTCAGGTCGAACCTGTTGTAATTACCAAGAGCGTCATAGATTATGGCCCGGTTGATGGTAAAATTCTTGGAATCAATGCCTAGTGTAATCTTGTAGGATCCTGAAACTGCTTTTGTGCTCACTAACTCCAGGAAAATAAGATTACCGTCAAAGTCCTTTGACCGCTGAGGAAACTTAAATGTAAAGTTCTTGTCGATTGTTCCAATGTTCGTAAA
>JBFXII010000126.1:0-7819 GCA_050176095.1 Desulfomonilaceae bacterium | reverse complement strand
GAACATTGTGGGGCCTTAATTGCGAAGCATCTGACGGATAGAATTAGTATTGAATTCTTAAGGTTTCTAGTTCCTTGATCTGATCCCTCAACTGGGCTGCCTTTTCAAATTCCAAATCTCTGGCGAAAGCAAACATTTGTTTAGTCATTTTTTCAATCATCGAAGGTATCTTGTCGATCGGTATATCACTGGCCGCCCTCGATAGCTCTTTCTCGACCGTCACATAATCCTGTTCGGCTAACGAACTTAAAATGTCATTAATTTGTTTTCGTATTGTTTCAGGTGTTATTCCGTACTTCTTGTTGTATTCGAGTTGAAGTTTACGTCGTCTTGATGTCTCGTCAATGGTTTTCTGGATCGACTCGGTTATTTTGTCAGCATAGAGGATTACCATCCCATCGACATTTCTGGCTGCTCGTCCTGCGGTTTGTATGAGCGATCTTTCAGATCTTAGAAAACCTTCTTTGTCGGCGTCTAGTATTGCCACGAGAGACACTTCAGGAATGTCTAAACCCTCTCGCAATAGGTTGATACCCACGAGGACATCAAACTTGCCAAGTCGAAGATCGCGTATAATTTCCATACGTTCAATTGTGTGGATTTCTGAATGCAGATATTTTACCTGAACCCCCAACCCAGCGTAATATTCGGTAAGATCTTCCGCCATTTTCTTCGTCAGAGTTGTAACCAATACCCTGTGATTCTTTGATACCCTCTGTCGAACTTCGTGCAGTAAATCGTCTACCTGGTCTGATGCAGGTCGAACTTCTATCACAGGATCCATCAAACCTGTTGGACGGATGATTTGTTCGGCTACATGACCTCTGGCTTTCTCCAGTTCATATGGACCAGGAGTAGCTGAAACATATATGGCTTGATTGACCAGTTTTTCGAATTCTTCGAATGTCAAGGGACGATTGTCCAGCGCGCTGGGCAACCGAAATCCGTATTCAACCAATGTTTGCTTGCGTGCCCTGTCCCCTCGAAACATCCCTCTTAATTGCGGTACACTAACGTGAGATTCATCGATCAGGAACAAAGAGTCCTTGGGAAAATACTCCAGGAGTGTGGGTGGCGGTTCGCCGGGATTTCTACCTGTGAGGTACCTGGAATAATTCTCTATTCCATTGCAGTATCCCATTTCCTTGAGCATTTCGACATCGAATCGTGTCCTCTCCTCTATCCTCTGAGCTTCTATGAACTTGCGGTTACCTCTAAAATGCTCAATCCTCTGCGTCATCTCATCCAATATACTGTCAGCTGACTTTATCAGCCGTGATTTTTCAGTCACATAATGGCTTGCAGGGTAGATGGCCACTCTGTCTAAAGGCCGGATCATCTTACCTCTTAAGGGATCTATTTCAGAAATACCCTCGACCATGTCACCAAAAAATTCGATTCGTATTGCTTTTTCTTCTTCATATGCTGGAAAAACTTCTACAGTGTCACCTCTAACCCTGAAGGTTCCACGATGAAAGTCAATATCATTCCTGGAGTACTGTATTTCTACGAGCTTTCTCAAGGCGTCATCTCTGTCAGCCTCTTCCCCCTTGATAAGATGAAGCAACATGTTTTGGTAGGCCTCAGGAGATCCCAGACCGTATATACATGATACCGATGCCACAATTATTACGTCTCGTCGTTCGAATAAAGACCTCGTCGCCGAATGACGCATCTTGTCGATGGTTTCATTTATGCTGGAATCTTTTTCGATATATGTGTCAGACGTCGGTATATACGCTTCCGGTTGATAATAGTCGTAATAGGAAACAAAATATTCCACGGCATTGTATGGAAATAACGCTTTAAACTCATTGAACAACTGAGCGGCGAGAGTCTTGTTGGGGGCGAGCACTAAAGATGTTTTTGCAACTTGGGCAATCAGATTAGCCATGGTGTAGGTCTTGCCGGACCCCGTTACTCCGAGCAGGACCTGATGCTTAATCCCCCCTTTTACCCCTTGGGCGAGCTTTTCGATTGCGCCAGGCTGATCTCCCTGAGGAGAAAACTCAGAAACCAAGCGGAACATACTGACGATCCTTACAAAACCATATCGTACGCTACATCAAAGATGGTTTGAATATTTTCAATGAATTACTGATTCGAGTGATCAGGCTTTCCAAATTCTTGAAACCCGCACTCCGATCTGAAATTATTAATTGTAGTATGCGCTCGTCCGCTAGATAAACCTGGACAAGCTGCACTAACTTGACCCCCCTTTTGTCAGTAAAAGAGCATATCAGATAAAGCTGTTTTGGATCAGTAGCAGACTGACCTTCTCCTAGAATCTGTGCGTCAGGAAACTCTTCTTTCAATCCCTTTTTCAATACATTCAGAAAAGCTACCGTGTCTCGGGAGGCTTTCTTAGGTCGTTGAATTACATCAACATCGATCCTGAGAGAAGCGGAAGGATGAACAATGCTCAGGTCATCAACTGAAGCAGCGTTAAGAGTCATTGTCGAAGGGTAATCGATGGAGAATCGTCCTTTTGGATCAGTGTATGCTGTCAACCCGTCATCGCAACACGCACATGGCTCAAACCATATCAAGAAAACCAAAATTAGTGTCGCGAACCAACTCCAACATTTTAAATTCGATAGACCATTTATGGAATTTATCTTCACAAGTTTTCTGATCTGATAACTCATTGTTTTTTTGATATCTCCCTTAGTTTATCAAATGTTTCTGAAAGAACCCTGCCTGCCTCGGCCACTATCTTGATATTCAGAGAATGAGCTGTTGACATGAACCATTTGACCTCTGCTCTTTCAAAGAAATCTACAAGTGAAGTCAATTCATCGTTGTCAAAATTTTTGAGATTGTTTGCGTAGGCCAATAAAATGGTTTCCTCCATAAGATTCTTGTCAAGGTTTAATGAGGACACCTTTTCCTGGTCAGACTCATTTGATATCAACGACTTAAGAAACGTGGATGTCAGTGATGAATTTGTTTTTAGCGCTTGCTGAACGTCAATCAGTTTGTTGATCAGTTCCAGGCGATCATCTTCGAGCATTGCGGCCGCACGTCTACTCTCTCTGAGGTTCCGAATGTTGTGGACGTCAAGGAGGTTTCTCTGTACACGTGCGAGTTTTCGTCCCAAGGCTGTGTCGAAGAATCTTATCATCTCCTCGACAGTCCCTTCATTGAATTCTGACGCGAAATGTTCGGTCGCCAACTTGTTGAGAAATTCCGGAGACAATGATTTCTTGAACTGTCTGAAGGCTTCGTTTCGCTGTGTTTCGTTATGAAAAGTGTCAGATGGAAGAGACATCCAGATCGAAGCTGGGGCCTGCTCAAGTTGGGCGATAATGCCCGATGATTTCAGTAATTTTAAAATTGTATCCGATTGCTGTGTCATGCCGATGCTACACAAAAGAAAGGTCGACGCTTGCACGAACAAAAAGCAAAACCCAATGCGCCGCAATCGCTTCAGAAATGTGGAGCGTAAAATTCTCATAGGCACAACTTAGTTTACTCGTTCACCGCAAGGGAATGGAATTCATGGGGAATTTCAAGAAGCCTTCCGTCTGTTCCGACAGCCACCAGAGTAATTGAGGCCGTTGTGAGATAATCCCTTACCTGATCTTTCTTGATAATAATCTGTTTAACAACCACCCTATATTTGGTTGTCTTGTCGATCCACGTTCGAACTACAAGAGAATCCCCTAGTTTTGCAGGAGCGTGGAACGCGATCTCTATTTTATGTACCATAAAGTATAGGCCATTATCATGGTATTCCGATACATTCCGTAGTGTTTGTGACACATACTCGGTTCGAGCTCTCTCCAAGAACCTCAAATAGTTGGCATGGTATACAACTCCCATACAATCCGTGTCTTCGTAGTAAACCTTACATTCGAAAAGTCGTTCCCCGGGTGTCGATCGCCCTGAACTAGAGAAATGGTTTCTGTCTATCAATTTTCCTCCCCATCCCGTTTGTGTAATGGCAAGAAATTTATCAGCACAGGATCAAGTTTCCCTATTGCCATGAAAAACTGTTTCATGAAGTTTCGCCACCTTACAAAAGACGCAAATTTCAGAGGCGCCTGCAAAGGGTTTTTCATTAGAGCCCTGAAATCGACCCTTTGGGGTAATGAATCTGATTCTAAGGTGTCGGATATAACTCTGAGACCACCAAAAGCGCTTCCTCTTCTTTGCGCCTCTGAAGCAATGGCATGACTCTCCATGTCCACAGCTGAAGCAAGTGTGCTTCTGTTAAGCTCCAGTCTGGATCTTTGACTAAAAACGGCTTTGTGATTTGTTGCGACACGTCTGACAATATGTTCCTGATTTGAGTGTAAGCACGCTTCAACCAGTTGGTTAACAACAATGTCCTCAGAATTCACAACCTGGTCCGTTTGGTTTGCGTTTATGGTTTCACTGACTACTACAATTTGACCCAGACTCAATTCCGGGCTCAATGCTCCGGCTGTCCCAACGCTTAAAATAAATCGCGCATCTGAAGGCATTGATCTGACGGCATTTGCAGCGCGTTCTGGTCCAATTCCGCTTCGTAGAACCAAGAATCGTTCGCCTTCAAAAAAGCATTCCCGTAGAATGGCCTTGCCTATTTTGGATCTGTGCCTTGTCTCAACCCTCTTCAAAAAAGGATAGGCTTCTATTCCCATAGGAAAAACTAGACACAACGAATAAGTTTCTTTATGCAAGCTGTTCATTTATATATAGTCTGTTGACCATGTAACGGAGTTAGCAGCCAATGTCAAATTATGAACCTGACTCAATTGATAAAAGCATTTTGCTCATTTTACAAGGCGATTTAGACGATTCTCGGCAGCCTTATCTGAAGATCGCCATGAATTTAGGAATCACTGAAGATGAGGTCTTCAAACGTGTAAAAAATATGATTGACGAAGGTATAATAAGACGTTTGGGAGCTATGATCAGGCACATAGAGGCTGGAATAGGGTTCAACGGTATGGTGGTCTGGGTAACTCCACCAGACCACGTAGACAATGTCGGACGTCTCTTCGCATCTTTCCCTGAAGTGACCCATTGTTACGAACGCCCTCCCTTCGGAAAAAAAGGGGCAAATCTGTTCACTATGGTCCATGCGGATTCTGAACAGGCCTGCATTGAGATAATAAAAAAGATGTCCAAAGCCTCTGGTGTAAAAGATTATGAGATTCTTTTCAGTGAACGTGAACTAAAGAAAGTAAGTATGACGTATTTTGACGATAGCGAATAAGACATCTGAGATATTGAAGGAAAACAAATCATGATCAATTCGCATTCAATCGATCTCTACAGCAAGGCGCAGAAGCTAATACCTGGAGGAGTTAATTCTCCAGTCAGAGCCTTCAAATCGGTAGGCTTGAACCCACACTTTATAAAATCCGCAAGAGGATCTCGAATATTAGACGAGGATGGTAATGAATTCATAGATTTCGTGTGCTCATGGGGACCTCTGATACTGGGGCATTGCAATCCTGAAGTCCTGGAAGCCATTGAGAAGGCTATGAGGGATGGGACATCATTTGGAGCCCCTACCAAGCGCGAAGTCGAAATGGCTGAAACAATCTGTTCATTGGTCCCATCGGTAAAAATGGTAAGACTTGTCAGTTCAGGCACGGAAGCCACGATGAGCGCGATAAGATTGGCTAGAGGTTTTACCGGCAGAGATCTTATAATTAAGTTTTCGGGGTGTTACCACGGGCACAGCGATAGCCTTCTGGCTCGGGCCGGATCAGGAGCGGCCACCTTTTCTATTCCGGACTCCCTGGGTGTGCCATCAGGAGTTGTGGAACAAACTCTTGTCGCTACCTACAACGATCTTGATGAAACACGAGAATTATTTCGACAATTCCACGGTAAAATAGCCGCCGTAATAGTTGAACCCGTTGGAGGAAACATGGGTGTGGTTCCCCCTAAAAAAGGGTTCCTTGAAGGGCTAAGAGAGTTGTGCAGTGACAATGATGCGGTGTTGATCTTTGACGAAGTAATGACAGGATTCAGGGTTGCTCTTGGTGGAGCTCAAGAGCTCTACGGAATCCAGCCGGATCTGACGTGCATGGGCAAAGTCATTGGTGGTGGCTTACCTGTGGCTGCTTTTGGAGGGGCAAAAAATATTATGGAATGCCTTGCCCCACTTGGAGGCGTTTATCAGGCGGGCACCCTGTCAGGAAATCCGCTGGCGGTAGCCGCAGGCATTGAGACTTTGAGAATTCTTAAAAGAGATAACCCATACGAAGATCTGGAAAACAAATCCAAAACGTTGGAGCTGGGCCTTAAGCAAATTTTTGATCAAAAAAATATTGAGCACTGCATCAACAGGGTCGGTTCAATGATGTCAGTTTTCTTTCAATCCGGGCCTGTTGACAATTACGAGCAGGCCCTGAATTCAGACAAAATGAAATTCAACAAGTTCTTTGAGCAGATGCTGGAAAATGGCATATATCTGGCGCCTTCGGCCTTTGAAGCCTGGTTCATAAGCTCAGCGCACTCGATGGATGACATAAACCAAACTCTAAAGGGCGCGCAAAATGCGGTCGGCGCCTTGGGCTGATAAATTCATGTCTGCCTGGATTGAAACTGTTAATCGGCGTGGCAAAAATTAATAATTACGATGGTTGATTTTTTTCTAAAAAACCACGTAGTCAAAGCAGAGTTATGCTAGTGATGTCAAAGTGGTGGCACGAAATAATTTTTTGTAATATATTGATATTTAATGATTTTTAGGCTTGATTTAAAACTATCTTCATAGTAATTTGCAACTTTACGCATACTTGATGCTGTAATTAGCTTGTATGTTTTTGAGTACTTTTTCGCCCGTTATTTGTGGCCAGTTGCTGCAATTTTTTCTAGCGGTGATCATCTGAAATGCATGTTCGCGGGCGTTGTAGCTTCACAGAGATAGTCCACGCAAGGAGGCTAATGATGGACCAGTTCGTCGATTTTAATGAAAGGTTGGCCGCCAAAGGTGTTTCCCGTAGAGAATTCATGAAGTTCTGCGGGTTGATGGCAACCGTGTTGGGCCTACCGATGACTTTTGCTCCAAAGATCGCTGAAGCGGTCGCAACCAAGCGTCCTACTGTCGTATGGATGCATTTCGCAGAATGCACTGGATGCACCGAATCCTTTATTCGGACCACCCATCCGTGGACTGCCGACATCGTTTTAGACATAATTGATTTGGCCTACCATGAGACGATCATGGCCGCTGCCGGTGATCAAGCCGAAGAGATTCTTGAGAAGACAGTAAAGGAACAAAAAGGCAAATACATTTGTATTTGTGAAGGAGCCATTCCCACAAAGGATAATGGCGTTTATGGCAAGATTCACGGCAAAACCTTCCTCGAAATCGCCAATCACGTAGTTAAAAACGCCGCCGCCACGATATGTGTAGGCGCGTGCGCATGTGATGGTGGAGTTCAGGCTGCCAAGCCAAATCCCACGGCAGCCAAGAGTGTGGCCGAAGCCACCGGAGTAAAAACAATCAATATTGCCGGCTGTCCTCCAAATGCCGATAACATGGTGGCTACAATAGTTCATTATCTATTGCTTGGAAAACTTCCGGCTCTGGACGAACAGGGCAGACCACTATTCGCGTATGGTTATCTCATCCATGATAATTGTCCCAGGAGAGGCCACTTCGAGAACAAAGAATTCGTCAAGGAATTTGGTGACGCCGGAGCAGCTAAGGGTTGGTGTCTATACGAAGTCGGTTGCGCCGGACCAGAAACCTATAACAATTGCCCGATAATCAAATGGAACCAGGGAACTAACTGGCCTATCGAAGCGGGTCATCCATGTATCGGTTGTAGCGAAAAAGGCTTCTGGGATAACTGTAGCCCATTTTATG
>JBFXII010000125.1:0-7937 GCA_050176095.1 Desulfomonilaceae bacterium | reverse complement strand
AGGTGGCTGAAGAAAATACTGAAATCCGACTATAATGAGCACCGACAACACTATTGCCAAGACAAGATTTCTGTCCATCATTACCTTTCTCAATTAGAGCATAAGGTCGAAAACATGAAAAGCGCGAACAGCTTCTCCCCTACTCCAACACTAGGGAACAGGATCAAAACCACAGGGGCCAAAGGGCCTGCATTTGAGAATACGTCTTACACTCAAGAATCCCCCTTTAAATAGCCCATGCGTTCTTATGGCCTCAATAGCATATTCTGAACATGTAGGATGAAATCGGCATGAGGAGGGAAACAGGGGCGAAAGAAAGACCTGATAGATCCGTACTAAACCTATTAAGAAGTGCTTCATACCTATGCTAAACTTCTAGAGAATATGCTATCAAGTTCTTTGTTGACATCACCTGAGGTGATAGACCCGGAACCTACCTTGGCGATTATCACAAAATCAACACCTTGTAGCAATTTGAGCCTGTTCAACCGGAAATATTCCCTTAAACGCCTCTTCACCAGGTTCCTTACACAGGCGTTGCCGACCCGTTTTCCCACTACCAAGCCAAGCCTGCTCAGGCCATACGCATTCCGGAGAGCCCTGATTTTGAAGTGTGAAGTCTGACGTAATGAGCCCCGTCCCATCACAACTTCAAACTCATCGGACTTCCTAAGTCTGTAACTCCGGGAAAAACTATGTGAAGTAAACCTAGACAGAAAGTCGCTTCCTGCCCTTGGCTCTACGACGATTAAGAACAAGTTGTCCACTTCGGGTTCTCATCCGAACCCTGAAGCCATGTGTCCTTTTTCTCGATAAGTTACTGGGTTGATATGTTCTCTTCACGGTACTTCCCTACCCTTTCCGATTTATCTCTAAAAGAGACATCTAAACAAATTCAGTTAATTAAGTCAAGCCATTTCAATTCGCTCGAACCAGAGGTTCAATGATGACATCCAAGACACATGAGAAATAAATTAACAGTACACAAAAGACACTAGTGAAATAATTTCCCACATTCGTCTCAAAATACAACATCCAAAGCAGAAAACGATCTTAACGCGCCCAAAGCTAAACCTCCTAAAAAGCCCAATATAGAGGTTCCCACACAAAACAAGCAAAAAAAAAGCCCTATTTAAAGGGCGTGAAAGGTATGGTTTCGTATTATTTTCTGACTAATTAATAAGCAATTTTGGCGCCAAGCTAGAACCTATTTTTAAAAACATGTCCTATGCAAATAACTTACATGATTCAGGTAAATTAAAGTTATAATATGATAATCAATATTATATATATGAGATTTTTCTTAAATTAATTTATATAAAAATATTTGCAATATACTGAATAAAATGGTAATTATCGCTCAACTTTATCTAGGAGGTCTGATAGTGGCTTATCATCTCATATTCGTTTTCGTTCAGGCTGCGACTCTGGCCGCCTTCATGATTATGTGGAGAATGTGGATCAGGAAAAAATTGACCGCCTCATTCCTCATAGAAGATGAAGACAGGATCACATTTCCTTTCAAATATTTTTCATGGGTACTTTTAGCAGTATTTTTAGTTACTTCGGTGGCTCAGACTCATTACGTCTGGACATCACATAATTTTGAAAAAAACGCCTCAGCGCTGAAAAATGTCTATCAGATGGCGGAAAAACACGGGCAGCACATTGAGGAAACTAAGATGATCGTTGAAAAACTTGCCCGTGAATTGGAACTGAATACCAAAGCTGTGAAATTATTTTCCAAAGATCTCCCTTCGCTAGTTAGATCCTCAAAGATGACCAATGATCTAAAGGTTGCGCCTAATGAAGCGGCTCCAAAACCTACACAGCTCAGAGCATCCTTGAATACGGGTTCCTTTGACAAGGAGGCCAAAGCTTCTTCTAAAGAGCGCGTTTTACCTGATGCCAAGAACAGGTCTGACTCTGAGTCCGTCGGTGAGGAATCAGATTCCGTTCATTCCATGCGTCTGAATAGACGGGGATCAGTTGTAGGTAACGGCCTGAGGGTCCGAAAGTCACCTGATGAGACTTCTGACGTTGTTGAGACTCTCAACGCTGGCAAGCTTGTAAAAGTGACGGAAAAGCGTTTTCAAAAAGATCGAGTATGGTTCCGAATCATAACGCCCACAGGACGAGCGGGATGGGTCGATTTCAACTTCGTCAAACTCGATGGAAACGCTTAGTAAGTCAAACTAGCTGGCTGTTGATCCAATAAACGAAAAATCAGCTATATTCTTGAACAGTGAAGAAACCTGTCCAAGCAGGGCTTGTCTGTTGGTCCTTAACTCTGAGTCTTCAACCATCACCATGACACCGTCAAAGAAATTGTCAATTGGAGTCCTTAAATCGGCTATCATCTCTAGGGCTTTTTGGTAATCTCCCGAATAGATTGCTTCGTCGCACTCTTCCTTGATCCCCGAATATGCTTCGAAAAGTAATGTTTCAGCTTCTTCTACAAATTTGGATGGGTCTACCGTTCCGTAATCAACATCTTTAAGAATATTCACAACTCTTTTGAAACCCACCATAATTGCGTCAAAATCTTTCCGTTGTTTCCAAATGCTCAAGGCTTCTACTCTAGCCCTCACATCGACAATGTCGATGAATCCTGCTCTTACAGCCGCTTCAACCACGTCCAGAGAAAAGTCTCTACTCGAATGAAAATTAACAAAACGAGCCTTGAAAAAATCCAGAATCTGCGTTTCTATGTTTTCAATCGGTTCAACAAGTTTGTCCTTGAGGAGTTTTAAAGAATACTGGATTATCTGAGGCAGATTCAAATGCCAGTTCTTGTCGATCAGAATTTGTATAATTGCCAGGGCATGACGCCTTAGAGCGTATGGATCTGCTGCTCCAGATGGTATCAGCCCCACTCCAAAACAACCACAAATTGTGTCCATCCTGTCAGCTATTGAGACTACGCTACCAATTGGGCCTTCGGGAAGCGTGTCACCTGCCCGGGAGGGTAGATAGTGTTCTCTGATGGATATGGCAATATCTTCATCCTCACCATCCATCCTGGCGTAATAACTACCGATTATTCCTTGAAGCTCGGGGAATTCATAAACGATACCTGTTTCAAGGTCACATTTACACAATAGTGTTGCTCTCTGGATTTTTGTAACAAGTTCGGGAACAAGCTGCTCAGCCAAAAGCCTTGCAATTGCGTTAAACCGCTCAACTTTCTCATAGGCGGTCCCTAACCGTGAATGGAAAACAACGCCTTTCAGAGCATCCAATCTACTTACAAGAGGTGTTTTTCGGTCTTCTTTGAAGTAAAACCTGGCATCCTCGAGTCGAGCCTTGAGAACTCTCTGATGTCCCTTGATTGAGACAGAAACATCTTTGACCGGTGTATTATTAACTGCAATAAAACGATTGGTAATCCTGCCATTCTGATCTTGAACAGAAAAATAACGTTGATGCTTTTTCATGCATGTTATTAGGATAGAGGCCGGCAGTTCAAGAAATTCCTCTGCGAACTGACCCATAATGGGATATGGACTCTCAACCAGAAATGTAACTTCATCTAGGAGATCCTGGTCATTCAAAACCTTAAGGCCATTATCCAACGCAATATTATTGATTCTTTCTTCGATCATGGATTTACGTTTCTCCGGATCCAATTCAATACCTTGCGCCGTCAATTCGTCTTTTAGGGAATTGAAATCCTTGACCGAAAAAAACTCCGGGGAAATGAACCTATGCCCGAAACTCTGATTACCACTTTGGATTCCGGCAAACGTGAAAGAAACCACACTACCGTTTAGAATTGCCAGGAACCAATGAATAGGCCGGACGAAACGCTCATCCATCCCCATCCATCGCATTGTTTTTGGAAAGGATATCCTCTCAAAGATGCCCGGCAGGGCTTCTGCCAAGGCTTGTGAAGTGGGCCGTCCTTCTTCGACTCTTTTGACGGCAATCTGACTTCCTTTTGGACCTTCAACAACCGACAAATCTGACACTTCCACACCCTGACTTCTTGCAAAACCTATAGCGGCTTTTGTGGGCGCGCCATTCGAATCAAAGGCTTGCGAAACCGGTGGGCCTGTTTTCACTATTTCTCTGGATGATTGCATTTGGGCCACATCAGAGATTGTGACACCCAATCTGCGAGGTGTAGCGAACGTGTCTAAACGGCCGAATGTGATGAAGGAATTCTCAAGAAAATTCTTCAGAAGCTCTGAGAGAGAGTTAAGAGCTGGATTAACATAACTTGCCGGTATCTCTTCGATTCCTATTTCAAGGAGAAACTCGCCTGTCATGGATTTACCTTTTATTTCTGAAACTTGTTCATCAGGGGATAACCCAAAAGTTCTCTTTGGGTGAGGTAGGCTGACGCAGCCTTTCGCGCAAGATTCCTGACTCTGTGTATGTAGGAAGTTCTTTCTGCAACACTAATTGCGCCCCTAGCGTCAAGAAGATTAAAAACATGAGAACATTTTAGACAATAATCATAACCGGGTAGAGCCATAGGCTCTTCAGAATCCAACATCCTCTGGGATTCAGCCTCAAACATGTTGAAAAGTTGGATTAGCATATCTGGATCAGAGCGTTCAAAATTATAATATGATCCTTCGACTTCCGATCTATGATGTATATCGCCGTAGGTAACATCACCTGACCACTTCAGGTCGTAAACGCTTTCTACCCCCTGAATGAACATGCAAATCCTTTCAATTCCATAAGTCAGCTCTACAGCCACGGGCTTCAAGTCGAAACCACCAGCCTGTTGGAAGTAAGTGAATTGAGTAATCTCCATTCCATCCAGCCAAACTTCCCAGCCGACTCCCCATGCGCCCAGTGTTGGCGATTCCCAATCGTCCTCGACAAAACGTATGTCATGAGCCAACGGATCTATGCCAAAGGCTGAAAGAGATTGTATATAGAGGTCCTGAACGTCGAGAGGAGAGGGTTTTAAAATTACCTGATATTGATAGTAATGTTGCAGCCGGTTTGGGTTTTCGCCATAGCGACCGTCAGTAGGTCTTCTCGAAGGTTCAACATAGGCCACGTTCCATGGTTCAGGCCCGAGAACCCTCAAAAATGTGGCCGGATTCATTGTTCCAGCGCCCTTCTCGAGATCATAGGGTTGCTGAATAACACAACCATAATCCGACCAGTATTTTTCCAGCGAAAATATTAGCTCTTGAAAAGTGAGCATAAACCGCTCCTTTGAATTAATCATACAAAAATCATTGAAAGTTTGCTTAACCTTACTTTTCTAGCACCACCCTGCGCTTCCGTCAAGATTGACGAGATTTTTCTGGTGTTAGAAATTTCATGCTCAAAGAAAAAACAAATTGGCATCAGCCCAGGCCGATTTTTTAGTGACTCGATTGATTTGTTGGGTGAGTGACTGTATACTTTTTAGACTATACACCGTCAATGAGTCATCAAAACCTCCTAATTGGAGTTCAGTTTATGCCGCGAACATTTGCTTCAATATTATTTGCAATAATTTTTGTGGCCGTAGTCCAGTTTGCTCAGGCTCAGGCGCCGCATACCTACCAACTGGAAGACCTTGAAAAGGTTAAGGCTTTAATGGATTCAGGCAGGATTGATGAGTCTATAGAGGCTCTTAGCAAACTCATCGAATCCAATCCCACGCCGTTAACTTACTATTATAGAGGCATGGCCCTTTCCCTAAAGGGATTATACGGGCTCGCAATCAAGGATTATTCCGAGGCGATTAAAGGTGACCCTGGAAAGTCAGCATATTTTGCCAGGCGAGGAATCTCTAGGCTGAGCCTTGGAGACTATGCGGAAGCCATATCGGATTTAAATAAAGCATTAGAAATCGAGCCATTGAGTTCCTCGGTAATCAGTTTCCGGTCAAGAGCCATGTTGATGACCGGCAGACCTACTCAAGCACTAGAAGATATCAATCGAGCCATACAAATTAGCCCCCATAGCTCAGGACTATTCAAACTTCGAGCTGATATCCTCACCGCATTGGGAAGCTATGAAGACGCTGTTTTGGATTACGACCGAGCCATTCAAATAAACCCAGGCTTTGCCCCCGCGTTCAACAACAGGGGAATAGCGTTGGCCAATCTGAAAAAAATTAAAGAGGCGGTTGATGATTTGAACACGGCCATGGATCTGGCTGCTAGCAAACCACCCGGAATAAAAAATGGAGGTTTCCCTTCAACTCCGTGGTAAATGAGCAATGATGGTCCACAATACAAATGAATTTGGTTTTTATCGATTCAATAGAAAAATTTCTTGGGCTCAGCACACTTGTTGGATAAGCCAATATCTTTAAGGATAAGCACATGGCGCCCCACACATCAAAAAACGTTGTAATCATAGGTTCAGGAATGGCAGGGCTGACGACAGCCAAATTACTCTGCGAAAACGGCATTAGAGCTACTATCGTAGAGAAATCGTCAATCTTAGGTGGACATACCAGAAAATGGTCTTGCAAGGCCACCTCCCAATGTCAGGTTTGTAACCGTTGCTCATTGGATGACGTTATGGCCGCTCTTGAAAATTATGGAATCCAGTATTTGACTGAAAGCGAGTTGGATGGTGTCTTGCGGGACTCTGCAGGCCGATTAAAAGGGGTCAAGATCTCGACATCAGGATCTGAGCTCGCGGAAGAAATACCCTCTGACGCATTAGCGCTGTGCGTTGGATTCGAAACCTACGATCCATCAGAAAAACTTCTTTGGGGGTACGGAGCTTTAGATGGTGTAATGACGCTAGCGGATCTAGACTACATCTTAGATCAACAACGCCTAAATGATCTTGGCAATGGTTCCGAACAGACCAAAATAGCCTTTTTTCAATGTGTAGGTTCGCGTGACAAATCTATTGGGGCCAATTACTGCTCCCAATATTGCTGTAAGGCGGCTCTTCGTAGCGCAGTCAAGATCAAATCTGAAAAACCTCAATGGTCTGTGACAATGTTTTATATCGATCTACAGGTTTCTGGTAAGTATGCTTCATCGTTGCTTGGAAGAGCTACAGAATCGGGCATCGAACTGGCTCAAGGGGTTCCAGGAGAGATATTTCTTGAAGAAAACAACAAGCTTGCAGTGAATATCGAGAAAAATGGAACTAACGTCAGGGAACAATTCGACAAGATAATATTGTCCGTGGGACAGCGTCCAAGCGCATCTACGGCTATACTATCCCAGATCACAGGGGTTGGTTTGAACGAACACGGGTTCTTTGAGAGTAGAACTATCTTTGATCCAAATCGCACTTCTGTGGAGGGCGTTTATCTTTCGGGCGCTTGTCGAGGGCCAATGGATATAGAAACTGCAATACTGAACGCATCAGCGGCCGCATCAGATATCATCGCGGATCTATCCGGCATTCATAAGGGGGCGTAATGGAATCCTCATCAGATCGTACACAACTAACGTCCTTTTTGGAAAAGGTTCCGAGCGCACTAGTTTTGGGAAAAGGTTTGACCGCTTCAATAGCAGTTAGCGAACTCAAGGGTCAGGGATTCAAGGTTTTTCAATTAGAATTCGGGCAAGCGCCTGGTGATGATCTCTATTGCTGTCTACCTGGTTTTAACTTGGACGAATATAAATTGTCCGTTATGCAATCTGTTGGTCAGAGTGAAACCTACCACTCCGAAAACGTCCCTATCATAGACAGGGACGCGGCCGGCTTCAGAGTAGACATAGACTCCATACGTGACCAACGGTTTGATGTCTTATTTTTTGCTGACGCTCTCGAAAGTAAACCATCTTGGGATTCAGATCTGGCTCGGTTGGAATTATTTGGGCCAGAAACAAAGTACTCAGGAGAATCAGAAAACGTAGCTTTACTGATGGATTACCCTGAGCCATCTGATCCCGCGGCCGCAATGTCTGCTATAGTTTATGCTCTTGAGAATGCCAAAAATGGGGGACACTCGGCCGTAATTCTCAACAACGTTCCCGTAATGCATTTACAGGGAGAATCCCTAT
>JBFXII010000124.1:0-7952 GCA_050176095.1 Desulfomonilaceae bacterium | reverse complement strand
TTAACCCATCCAGTGAGCCGACCCTGGGCACGGTAATCTCGGACTTGGGTTGCCCCCGTTCCGGAGATGAACTCCTTCCAGCCGAAAGCCTCTGGCGACACCTGTGGTGCGCCTCCTTTGACATCCTCAAGGTGAACGGCCCCGGCCGAAAGGCATGACGCGAGTAAATCAAGGAACCGCTGACAAGGATCTTCCTCCTCCTGGATGACGCCTTGACGGCTTGCGGCTTCGAATATCGCGCCCTGCACTCTGGTCCACAGAGCCGCCGCCTCTTCCTGGGTGATAGCACCTGCATCAAGGGCAAACCGCGAGAACGTCTCAATGCCGATGAGCAGGCCTGCGATGGCATCTGGAGTCCGCGAATGGGCTTTACCGGCAACTAGCGCTTCCTCTCGTAACCCCTTCTTCCTGTCCGGCAAGGTTTTGGCCAGCTCATCAATCCTTGGGGCGAGCCACTGCGTGTAGGCGGACATGCACCTCGCGAGGACTCCGGCATCGCGCAAAGCCTGGAGCTCGGTCAACCGCTGGCAATCGACACTGCTTGGATCGACCTCCAAGATGAAGATTCGTGCCCGCAAGCTTTGTCCTCGCGGGATTTCTTCTCCTGTGGCAATGATCAGCCCCCTTGGACGATATGTCGGCCGTATGCTGCTGTCTGACCTCATTCGCTGGCGGCCAGACTGGTTACCTTGCCCGCGAAGAACACGGTCTGCCTTTTTATGGTAATGGTTCACATCCGTCATGCTGCCAATAGGGTTGAAGTCGTCGATCACCAAGATGACATCCTTGGCAAGGAAACAGATTTTTTCCAGACTGTTGTCTGTCGATGTCCAGTTCGCCGGGAGGTTCTTTCCATGGAACCTTTCTCCGTAAAACCCGGCACCGAGCGCTGCGAGTTCGGATTTCCGTGTCCCTGTCAGCCCAGCGAGAAAGAGGCTGAAATCCACTGTCAAAATCTCGGCCAGCGGGGCAAGAAAAACTGCGGCCAGCAGCGGGGCGGTAATGACATCTGGCCCGACCTCAAGCAGACTCATGGCCGAAGCGATGCCAAAAGGCACTTGCTCGGGAGGGGAAAGCTCCAGTTGGTAGTCCTTGAGTTCACCTTCTCCAAGATCAACCTCGATATTTTCAATCCAACCGCCCTGGCCAAGAGCACCTCTGCCGTTCAGGAACACCCACTCGTCGTCGACTTTTCGCCATCCTGTATGCGCGTAGAGATCACGCCGGGTTACATTTCGACTCAAGATTTGAATGCCTGTGCGAAGATGCTCCCTGCAACCGGCGAAAATGGTAGGGCCTGAACCCCACTCGTCGAGGACCCAGTTCATGCAGGAAAACTGTTGGACCTGAATATTGACCGGATGAAGAGGCTCTCCAGTATCCATGACCCCTTGGATGCAGAGGCGCTTGCTTTTCTCAGCGCCATCGTCCCGAGTAACTTCTTCAACGATTTCTGCAGAAAAGTTTGCCAGAGGAACGTCGACCTCACCGGCGTTAGTCATCTTTGTCATCACAATGCAGTTATTTTCAACCCGGTACATAGCTCCGGCCCCAGATGATTTCTGGGCCGTCCGTAGCGCATCGTCGAGCTTCTTAAGGGGGACACCAAGATCTTTCAATGCGGCCCACAACTTTTGAAACAACGGCAGATGGTGTTTCTTAACCACGAGCATGGCCCGAATTGACTCTTTTTCGAAGGGTGCCCCTGGGTCGTTCGCGGCCTTATGAAGCATTTCAAAGATGCAGATTCTGGCCTGTGAAAGAGCGTCTGTCCTGCCTAAAGAAATAGGGGAACGAACCTTATCCACGCAAGCGCACTGTTCGCATTGCATAAATCCAATGTCATGCCTAATGCTTGCGCATTTGCGTGGTCTATACTTTGCTGCATTTTCAAATTTTGCTTGAGCCTCTTTGTAGTTGTAACCACTATGTGGCTCACTTCTGACGTGGAACAGCCGAGAGCCTTCAGTGCATCGTGCGATAATGGACGCCTGGGCGAACCAGTACGGCTCAGTTAATGAAGCTGCGTTGTCGCGACAGTACGCCATAAACAAGCAATGTTTCTCGATGAGCTCAAGGTCGACTGGTTCGAATCGATCGGTTTCCTCCGTAACGGCCTCTGGCGTAAGGGGGCGCTCTTCGACAGGACCAACTTTCGCAATACTGACAGTCGGAAAGCTCTCCGCAACGCTTGCGATGCTGTAGCGACGGGAATCATCCTGGTGCAAGACCTTCACCGGGTACGGCGGCTGGTACTTGTGGTTCAAGGTCCCTGGAACGCGCATCAACTGGTTCAAGGCACTGGTGTTGTCGACGTGAAACCCGTGCCTCTGGCCGTGGTTGATGAAATACCGCTGGAAACTACGAAGAAGCTCTTGTGCAGCAGTTCGGTCATCTTCTTTGTCAAACCACCAAGGCTGATCAAGGAGCCAGTACGCGTGAAAGCCGCCGCCGGTTTCAACGACGATAGAGGGCTTCAAGGGCGCATCCTCAAGCATAGTCAGCGCCTGCTCGCGACTTGGCAATTCCTCGGCAACCTTCTTGTGTGCACCTCCCGCGATATCAATGTCCAACCACAAGGCGGAAATACCGGCAACTGTCCGCGCTTCGCCCCGCCCCCTTCCCTCAGGCCGGACGGACTGCAAGCCGGGCGAGAAGTAGATGTCGGCCGCACCAGATTTGGCTTCTCCGAACTGGGTTGCACCATCTAGGTCTGAGGTAGAGAATGCCGATGTACCGATTTTCGTCCACAGGACCAGGAACGCCACGGAATCGGCGAACCCGGCGAACAATCGTTGTAAAAATTCCTTCATGCGACACTCCAATTCGTTGGGTTGAGGGGGCGACCTTTCGCCCCCTCAATCGGTAATAGGCTAGTCCCTGCGCGACATCGCCAACAGCTTGGAGGCGAGGCAGTTGAAAACCCGACTCTCGACTATGGCGTTCCGATGGTCCCTCACGATGACCCGGACGCGAAAGATGCTGTCGCCTGGCACGAGCGGGGTTTCGACGAATTCCATCCCCAACTCGAGTGTTCCACCCTTGTTGCTGAAGTTGAGGGTTTCATTATTCGAAATAACCTTAACCTCTTGAGCCGCTTTGTATTTCATGGTTGTCCCTCTATTATTGATAGTATTGCGGCAGCCACACGGTTAGGCTTGGCAGCACTCAGACATGAGTTCGGAAGTCAGGCAGCTAAACGCCTTCCTGCCGAGGATGACGTTATTGGCGTCTTTGACGGTGACAAAAATCCGGAAGACGCTGTCGCCGGGAACTTGCGGGTCCTCGACGAAGTCCATGGAAATTTCCATCATTCCTTGCTCGTTCCCGAAGTAGAGTCTCTCGGCGTTCGAAATTGCCCTGACTCCCTCGTCAGGGTTACAGACCATGCGCTTTTTCGACATGTTAGACCTCGCTGTGAGTTTTTTGCGGACATCCCGCTTTCAGTGATCGTTCATCACCGAAACCAAAGACCCTATGACCTGCAGGCTCCTGGAGCCCCAAAGCCGTCATGACGAGTCCGTTATGGGGTTTCCAAAGGGCGGCTGTCGAAAAGAACATTTGACTGGTAAGAATGTTTTTCTGTATTTTATCGTTCAAATATTTAACGGCAAAAACGAGAGCACGCACCTGCGCTCAGGCGCTGCCTTCTAACTGTCACCCATCCAAAGAGATGTGGGCCATGGTGCGGAGAATGGAGCTGGCGGGAGAAGGGACGTCGTTGACGATTTGAAGGATGCGGCAGCAGATTGGCAAAGACTCTGACGACAGAGACAACTAGTTATTAACATCTTATAAGGTTGATGCCGACCCATGCTTCATGATGATAAATCCACCCTCAAGCTTGCATTAGGGATGCTTGTTAAGCTGTATAATAAGTCAATAGCTGCAGGCATACCTTGCACATCATATGTGTCATTTGTGCGCGATGCGACATCTGCCTTGCGCGAATTGTTTGAGCAGTCTTGCTATGGCATTAGCGTAGGAGATGTAAGTTTTTATAAATACGCAAGCGAGACAAACTACTCTGTCGCCTTGTCGTTAGAAATAGATTCATGCTTTCCAGGCAAAATAGACAAAACCAAGCAGTCATTTTGGATTGATGAAAGTGATTTTACATACTTCTTAAATGTCTTCAAAAGCCTTTGTGTTCATGTCAAAAATGAAGACAAAAAAATTATAAGGATACGCGAGACTGAAGATTTCACTTCGATTCTAGAGAAATCCGGGCATCGCCATGCTTCAAAACGGTATATCCTAGACAGTCGTTTCGAAACGTCTAACTTTGACAACTTGCACAACAAAATACTGATCTCGACCAGGCGACATTGGAAAGAAATTATTCCCAATATTCACGCTAAGACCAAATCTCTTGATAGACTTGGCAATTACAAGACGGCAATTAGCATCGATAACTTTGATGAGCACATTGATCTGCCGCCAAGGGAATCAAGTGTCGCCAACGATCTTTATAGTACTAAAGACTTGCTTGCATCAGGACTTGTAAAAAAATGCCCCGACACTGGCACATTAAAGCCAATGAGCTTGGACAGGCTTCAATTCTTGTTGGATAATGGCTTTTTATTTGAGCCAGTTGCCAATTTTGCTGAAGTCACATGGAGAAATTTCTCAGAATTTGTCACCTCTGCCATTGTCAGCTATTCGCATGCCTTTAATGGGCTTGAAAAGCTAAAAATATGCAGAGTTTGTGAAAAGCTATTTTTTCCAGACAGGGCTGGAGAGGGTCGCGGGGTATATTGCAGCGACGAATGCAGGCACATATTCTACTATAAAGAAAATATAAATTATGAAAGATGCAGATCAAAGCATAGGCAATTCATAAATGTTAGACTGCAAAAAGTCGACGACTTTGCATTGAAACAAATTGGCGGCACAATATCCATGCCTGACAGAATGGCATGCAAAAAGTGCCAATCTACTAGGTCAGAAATGCCTAAGACAGGAAATTGTCCTGCCCTTCTCGAAGACAAAGACTTTGTCTTGCTACTTAAAAAATACAAAGAATTCAAAATGAAAAAATAAAATAGAAAAAATATTCATAATTTTGACTAAAACCTATTACAAAACAAATGCAATTTAATCAGCGCTTCTCCACAAATTCAGAAACGATAGAGGGGGCCTTTGCCCCCTCTATCGCGTTATTCTAAGTGGTTATTTGGCTACCCAGGGAACTGATTCCAGCGCTGCCCCTGGAGCAAGTCGTTGCCAGGAAGCTTACGGCGGCCGCCCCACTGCTTAAAGAAGAACGGGACGCCGGCCGCGACGGAGGCATCACGGATAGGCAGAACCCAGGGAAGCTGCATCGGACGGGCCTTGGGGCCGGATTCACCGCCGACGATGACCCAATCAAGCCCGGCAAGGTCGAAGCTCGGCAGGGGGCCGAGCAGGGGCTCCAGCGAGACGAACTTGACAGCTGCCCCGGTGCTACGAAGCACATCCGCTCGCCAAGTGTAGGGATCATCCTCAATAGTAACACCCATCCAGATATTCGGATGCCAGGTGAGCCGAGGAGCCAGTTCCGCAAGGCGCTCAGCCCGCTTGGTCAGAATCTGGAAAGTATGCCAGTGAGCTTTCCTCATCGTTTCGAAGACTTCCTGAATAAAAGCTTCCGGCACATCCGCGTGAAACAGGTCCGACATCGAGTTCACAAAAATCCGTCTCGGCCTCGTGTCTTTCAGCGGCCAGTCGAGCCAGTCAGGATGGCACGTGACCTTGAAGCCATTGCGGTACTTGTCCTGGCCCATAAGCTTGAGCCTAGGAGCCAACTTCTCTGCGTAGCAATTCGCACATCCTGAACTAATGGGCGTGCAGCCAGTGACAGGGTTCCATGTTGCATCTGTCCAATTAATCTTTGTTTTTGCCATAGGTTGTCTCCGTTTGATCCACGCATACCTGCCGGACAAAAGCCCAGTAGGCAAAGAGCACAGGGGAAGCCCTATGCGCCCCCGCCGACCATAACGGTTCGCCTTGGAGGTTGTGGCTCAACATCACCAGCAAGCTCCGAAAAACGACGTCACAAAGACGAACAGCTAAAACAGACGACTTAACGAGGTAGGGATGTCGACGGCGATGCCGTCATTAGAGAGGTGCCGGTGGCGGCCAAGGAAAGGTCGCGCTGGAATGGCTGTTGGAGGTTCTGGGGAGGTTCCAAGCTCGGCAAGCGACCAATCCGGCTTGCCTCACGGGACGAAAATTATTCCCGGCGCAGAGTTTCGTCAAGGGGCAGTTCCGCCCAAGACTTTTGCCCACGGCCACTTCCCTTGATCGGATGATTTCAGGAGCGCGCAGGCCGCAGGCCCAGACCAGTGGCCACCCGAGGGTGGTGGTAAAATGGGTGGTACCACCCAAATGGCAAAGAAAAATGGTCAGCTAACTTGGCAGTTAACTGACCATAATTCTTGGAGAAAATCTGGTCGGGATGAGAGGATTTGAACCTCCGACCCCCTGAACCCCATTCCAGGCAACCCGCCTCTACCCATTGAATTTACTTGAATTATTCCCCTGGTTGTCAACATTTGGCAAGGGGTGTTGGATAGGTGTTAAAGGCACCCGGTTCACCAGGTGGTTGACCACGGCTGCTGCGCCGTTATGAGCTGGGAAACTACCCCGCCTCCACCATCGCAATCTCGTCTTCACTCAAACCGTAAAGCTCATATACAAAGGCATTCAATCTGTTTTCAACTTCAGCCAAATTAGAGTCCAAATTCCGAATTCTTTCATCGAAGTTGATGGTGCTATCAATAAATGCTTGGTTTTCGGAGGAGCGAATGTTTAGAAGCAGGTTAATCAGGGCTTTCGCCTGAAATTTTTCAGTGACGTTTGTGGTTCTCGCGATTTGTCTCCATTGCACTGCGACAAAAGTCCCCTCGTCTACAGGAACAAATGCTGACACCACAACCTGTCCATTAATTAGGAACACAATAGCACCATTATCAATTTTTACGTCAAGAACCGCCCCAGGCTTCAATAGTGCATCAACTTTTTCCAAGTGCTTCTCAAGTATTGATGCCCTTTGCTCCTTGGCCCAGCGGGTCTTCTCCCGAGCTGGCATATCCGCTGGGGCTTCACCTTTCCATACCTGAACGGACTTGATGTCAGCCCATATCCAATTCTCGTCCTTCTGCTCAGAAACACAATGTGATCCATCTAACGGGATTGAATCTGCGCAACCAAATCTCTTCGCTCAGTTGTCAACGTCTGAAGCTCTTTTGCCCATGCGCCGACTTGCTTTCGTTGGTCTTCATTTGCTGTTGGGATTGGCAGGGGTGCGATATATTGCTTGTTAGCCTCGAAATATCCATTGTCTTTTGGAATTGAGATTCGCCTAAACATAAAGTCAGAGGCAGGGGTATTAAGGACGCCTAAAAGAAACCACCCAGTCGCTTCTGAATCCACGAGAATTCCGTTTACCCTTACATTATTAATGTAGAACTCGCCGCCAGAATCAAAAAAGATTTCTAGTTTTTTGACTGTTTGAGCAACACACAGCTTGCACTTCTCTTGGATATTTAAACTTTGATTGCGTCCATAGGCCCACCAACTACCATCGATATCCATGGCTCCACTCTCTCTCTCACGGAGCTTATCCTCATATAGCTTCAAATAACTCCAGGCATTGGGGAATAGGCGTTGTATTTCGTCATCAGTATACAGCCGCGCACCGCCAGTATCGATGACATACGGAAAAAGAATATATGTTTCAATAGTTGGACGCTGATATCTTTTGGCTTCTGGGCCAGACACCAGTGGTCGCATTATGCCATCTTCAATTGCATGCACTTTACCATCAGCATTTTGTCCAGACCGCCTGTAAAAACCTCTGCTTACTCGCTCAAGATGATATATAAAATCAGCACTTGTCTGTAAGCCAACAACAATCTGGTCACAACACTCGTCCAATGGCCTGCAATTGCTTGCTAATCTACTGAAAA
>JBFXII010000123.1:0-7983 GCA_050176095.1 Desulfomonilaceae bacterium | reverse complement strand
TCATGCAGCTGTTCAACAAAATCCGTGACCGTATAGACAATCCTTATACTCCTATGCTCTGCTTAGACTCCCTAGAACACGAGTATCTGATAGCTAATCACCTCTTCGAGATGTACGTAAATCCTGCAAAGGGAGAGTCCAGGCTAAATTATGGTTTCGAAACCAGAAGCATGAATCAGGCGCTCCAGGTGCTCGGCGCTGCCGGATCATCTATAGAGACGTTCTCTTTTTCAAAATTACTTGATGACGTAACCGGAGCAATCAAGTCAAACGTTTCAAAACCAGCCAAGCTCGTCCTGGTGGGAGCGGAAAATGAAGACGCTCTGCTTGCGGTAGCTAACGCCAAAGAATACGGACTGCTGAACAAGATAACTCTCATAGGGGATCCCTCTGAAATATCTGAAGCAATTCAGAGATCAAAGGCCCCGATTTCCCCAACAAATGATCCAGGCGTTGAATTAATACCTATTGATCCTCTTGCCACTGACTCAGAACAAAAACAGATTTCCATGTCGCAAGTATTCCAAAGCTTTCTGCAAAACAACCGTGACCATATCGTAATGAAAGGTAGCGTAGACACGTCTCATCTGCTCAAAGTTGCCCTATCGATATATAAGACGGATGACGAAAGAGACGGCAAACCTGTGGAAAGAAAAACAGCCTCGTGGTCGGGTCTGATCGTTTTTCCGGACAGCAGATTCTTTGCTCTATCTGATCCAGCTGTTAACCCGGTCTTTACAAAGTCATCTACACTGCTCAAGGCCATCGAGAATCAAATGGACGTTGTACGCCACGTCGTTAGCAAAACAGTCCCATTGAAATTAGCCATAATAACCGCAGTAGAAAAGGAGACTTCCGCAATTCCAGCCACTTTGCTGGCCGCCGAGGTTGAAGAACAATCAAAAGACCTTCAAGAAAAATACGGCCCCTTAATCATAGAAGGTCCGCTTTCCTTTGATCTGGCTACAGTTCCGGAAGTTGCTGAGGAAAAGAGCTATCATGGCAAAATCATGGGGGACGCCAATTGTTTGGTCGCCACCGAAATCAATACAGCCAATGTTCTTTACAAGTTGTTGTCCAAAACAATGGGAAGCCTTGGGTTGGTAATTGAGATTGGAGGCATCATAACGGCGGGACCCAATACCAGCCCGATCGTATTGACATCTCGCGGAGACACCGCTCAAACCAAATTCAATTCCATCCTGCTAGCAATGGCTTATTCAGTCAAAATTAGGGACTTAGATTTGTAAGCATTTGATAAAGCTACCCTTTAAAGAAAAGCTACAGGGCATGTGTCACAGACATAAAAACATTTGAATCACTTAACAGCAATATTGATCTCATGAATTTCTAATGGATGGGATAATAGTTGATGGTCTTTCCATCAACAAATGTCAGCGTACTACCTCTTTTTGTCTCAACATAGCGCGCTGGACATGATCTGTTTTTATAAGCGATCCTCGTCTGTTCGACAGGATTATCAGGATTTACTCGTTTCCACTCTACCTTACCATCATCGTATTGCATCCTGAAAACACCATGCGGAGACACGTCTGTCACAAATGCTGATCCCGTTGAGGCGATCTTACCACCACACCCCTGAGCCAACACTGAAGTGATCGATAATAGAAGCAACAAAAAAAAGAAGCGTAATCGTTTCAACATGATCTCCGATTAGTGGACGCGTTGTATTCATGAGTTTAACATAATCATGAGATGCATGTCAATGTAAGCTAATGATTAAAGCAAGATAAGGAATTTATCTAAATCAATATATTACCATTTCTGAGAAGCTATTTTTAGCCATATCTCGGCGAACAATGCCCAGACTATATTGAAGCCAATAACAAACAGAGGGGTTGAAGCCCCTAGTTCCAATCCCAAAAAACCCTTGTTAACAAAATACGGGAATACGACCAAGAGTTGAAATATAGATGGCGCTAGCGCAAAAACGACTATTCTAACCGGTGGCATAGACCTGAAGAAAGGCGTTAAGAACAGTAAACCCCACAAACCACCCCATACAAGTCTCCTGTAGATCCATTCATAGATTCCTGGAGGAGAAAGATTCACCTGAAGCTTATAACCGGCCGCAACTGCCCATCCGTAATGTGAAAATAAAACTACAGTTAAACTGTTTATGACAGCGCCGAAAACACCTGCTGAGAAAGTAAAGGATAGAGCTCTAAGAGTTTCTCTCATTTTCAGGCCTCTTTTACTGAAGTTTCAAAAACAGTCGAAATTTATCAGACCAGCAATTGAATTTCCACGTTTTAGAATAATGAGGCCTTTAGTTTTAAAGACTTATTTCTTGTGGGCTTTTAACAAATACCCTTTATCATCATCCACTATATATTCCACGACTAAACCTGCGCGACTGAAAATATCTACCATTTGCTCATTTTCAGGCAAAAAATCTCTAGCCACAGCAGGATTTGTTTTCCGGTGCAAGCTGTTGACTCCAGAAAAATTCATGAAATGACTAACCACCATCTTGCCGTTTGGTTTGAGAGCTGTGGCAAGTTTTGACGTTACTAAAAACTTGTCATCGAAATGCGGAAATACGTTGTGACACAGCACCACATCGAAACTTGTCAAATCCACTGGGATTTTTTCGATCTCTTCCAAAAACACCTGAACATTTTCATGATTGCGAAGTCTTTCATGCGCTTTGGCGATCATTTTGGGACTAATGTCCGATGCTACGACAACCCCTGAGGGGCCTATTCGTTCTGCTATTAGTTTTGTCAGTCTTCCTGTTCCGCAACCGGGCTCAATAACCATGTCGCCAAGTTTTAATTCCGATGCATGAAAAATTCTCTCCAATTTCTCAAGCTCCTCAGGTGTATAATCGTTTGAGGACCAATCTGACCCAATCTCTGAATCGAAAAAATCTGCCTTGGACTGATTCAACTGACATCTCCTGGAAAAAATGCGTAACCGGAACCGTCTCATCCACAATCAGATTATCCAGGCTCCGGGCCGCGCTTCATGACTTTTGTGACTCTGCCTAAAATTCTACTGTCAGAGCCACCTCCCCTCCCATTATAGCATCTATTTCCCTATCAGGATTTACACCAAAAGGGTAGTATGGATTGGAATTGTAATTGGTTCTAGTCTCCCAGTTCCATGCCTCGACTCCCCTATCCACGCAAGCATAACTGAACCATTTTCCTGGCTTCCAATAAGCGACGGTTGTCCTGAGCCTATAACGATCCAGCAACTCCCACTCAAAACCACCCGTGACTTCCCACCCAAGGTTTCTGTCAGGAATATTTGGGGCTCCATCGTTATTTTGATACCCCACATAAGGAACCCATTTTATGACATTGGATATTCCCGAGGCATTAGCATTGACAACCGGAGTCACCTTAGGATCCTTGGCGGGTCGTAAATGCCCCCAGCTATAGCCATGCGTTGATCTTTGGGACCACAAAAATGATCCAAAGATATTCAGGTTGGCAGCCAGAGCGTAATCGAATCTGCCGGCCGCAACCTCTGCCGCATTGAAATATCCATACCTTCCCGTGTCGAATGCGTTAACCCCGGAACCGTACACGTAACCCAACAAGTAAGAATATGGCCTGAAGATCGTGTAGTTTCCTTGACCAGGCCCTTGAACATAGGACTGGTCATTGAAAACGTACCCGTTTCGTCTGTCAGGACCCGGTAGGTATGCGTAAAGCAGGGAAAGTCTCGACGGGCCCGCCATCACTCCAAATTCAACCATGCGACGCCATGACGCAACCGAATAGTCCAGCCCCTTTCCATTCAAACTGGCTGGCGGTTGAGGTGGATCATCAATATCCCTAACGCTCCGGGACAGTCTACTGTTTTCATACCAATAAGCCCATTCGGTGTTGAAAAAGAATCTTCCATTATTGTATTTGAAGTAGATTGTCCCGTGATACAAACTCAGGTCATAGGCGTTAAAATTGTCGAATCCTTCCGGACCTGGACCTTGTATAGGAAATGAGGTATTAGCTGCAGATCGCGCCTCAGGGCCTGCATGCCATCCCTGCCAGGCAAGGAAAACACCTGCGTCTATTGGGCCCGCCTGATAGGTTGTGAAATATCTCACCGTGTAATTCATGATGCCGCTCATGTCGAATAGATTGTAATAAGGCGAACCTGGTGGCAATCGAAAGTTGGGATTATCTCCGACTTTTCTGGCGCCTATTTGACCGTTTGGAGGCTGAGGCCAGAAAGGCCGAACCGCAAAACTTATCCTGAAAGGACCATACGGCGCCACCAGAGCGACACCTTCAGTGGTGTTGTTAACGGCGCCATTATATTGAAGCCCTAGCCCAAAGGCCTCCGGACGCTTTCCAACCACCAACTGTCCCAAAGGCGTCTGAGCCATGACCCACCATTGAGTCCATTGCCCGTCTGAAGTTGCAACATCAACTCCAGACATGGTGTTGGTTATGTAGTCTGATGCATAAGGATCGCCATATTTCCCAAGCCTGTATTTTCCTCTGAACAAAATTGCCTTGTTGATCCTGAAACTCGGATATAGCTCCAGTGTTTGGTAATGCCGGCCTGCGTTAGAACCCGAAACAAGATCGTTGACCTGAAAACCAAACCAGCCATTCAAATTCCTGTAATCACCAGCGGGAATGAGTGTGCTGCCTGTAGAGGCGTCAACATTGTACTTTCCGAAGAAACCATTTGCGCCCATTTGATCATAGCGTTCATATATATAGTTGAACTGACCATCCATTGAGAATTCCCACGCAAAGGAATCTGAAGCAAAATGAGCCGCAATTGCTACAACAGCCACCAGTATAAAACTTGCCTTGCGAAATGTTTTCATCAATCCTCCTCACACCAAAAGGCCCGTACAAACCACTCCTGTGGGCGCCACGGCGGCGGCCATTCCCCCAAGAACAGTTCGAACGCTAATTCAGAAGAAATAGAATTTTGGAAAAACAAATGTTATGAGTGACAATATTGTGCCACGACGAAACATGTCAACAATTTTTTGTTACACTTCGTAATTTTGTGGCACTCCGGTGATCGGTTCATACAATTTTAGGCAATCCAAAGACTCTGGCTCATCTCGAAGGTCTGCTGAGGTATTTTGAGGGAGTTTGGAGTGCTTAGTTTTGGAAAGAAACAAATCAAACAGTTCATGACCGGAGACAGTTGTAACGCGTTTGTGGGATCAATCATTTTGCATTATGGATTGACAAAATGATTAATCGATATGATTCAGAAAACTATCAAAGCAAATGTAACTGGAATCTTATCCACAAAATGTGATGACATAAACAGAACTGTTTCAAAGTGATCAATTGGAGGAATCAAAAGTAACCTAGAAAGTATTTTAAACCCAGACCCGATATTAGAATAGCCAAAGCGGGTTTTATGTAGGAACTAGGTATGTATTTTTGAGCCGCTGCCCCGAAGAACATTCCTACAAACCCACCAATTCCGAAAAGGAATCCCAATAGCCAGTCCGGACGAACAACCTGACCTGAAGAAGCTACCATGGGACCAATAAGCTCATAAAAAATGACACCGCCAACGGATGTGACGCACGTGCCCATAAGTGTAGCACCGGCGATGGTATGGATTGGCAAGCCAAAAAACGACACTATGAATGGAGCAATTATTGCTCCTCCCCCTATTCCGTAAACACCACCTATCAAACCGACCACAAGCGATAGAAGAAATAGCCCAGTGGTATGAAAACTGAAACGCTCTCCGAAAAATTCATATTCAGTTTTTCTCAGAGACCAACTTAATGTTCTTATGTTCCCACCACCATCGGGTTTAGGTTTAGATCCATCGGCGAGCGCTTGCTTGCGCATCTTCTCTTCAGCTACCTTATCTTTGGATTGCTTGCCTCTTGAGAATATAACCTGATGAAGCATCCTTCCCCCGATATACATCAGCACACATCCAACAAATAGCTTGAAAGACCGAGGATCCGGCAAATACCATATCCGTATGAACAAACCGAGAAAAAGCCCTGGTAGAGTCCCAAATATAATGTTCCAGGCCAGCGGCCAATTCATGCGGCCTTCTTTGAAATATTTATAAACCGCGCTGGGAATACCTACTATATTAAATACCAGGTTTGTTGGCGTGACAGCGGGGGTGCTAAAACCAAGCACACTCATTTGAAATGGTAAAATCAGAAAGGCTCCGGACACTCCGCCCATCGAGGTGAAAAAAGAAATAACCATCCCCACTAAAGGTGGAATCCAAATTGCGGTTTCAACATTGGAAACAGGAAATAACATTCTACCCTCCTAATTCCGGAATCCACTTTCGGATTAGAAATCCAGGGCCCAAGGGAGTGGAAATCAAAATATCAAAAACCCTCAAACAAACCATCCACCCAAACACTAACACGTTTTTTTTAAAAACCGTGTTAGTAAAATATAGGCGTCATGTTTCAGTGTCAAGGTATTTTTTCCTGTCTTGATTTAAATGATTTAAGGGGTATTATTTGTTGATAATTTCTCTTTGTTCCTCCCTGCGGATTTTATAAAAACGGCATTTATCAAGTTTTTGGCTACACGAAAACATGGTCAACAATATCTCTGATTAGGAAATGATAGAATTGCTCAATCCTTCGAGAATTTATGCTGATTTATTGGAGAACAGGTGTCTGGATTCAGAAGAACTGTTAAAACTCGAAAACTCCTTCCGGCTATGGTCTGAAGAATCTCCTCGCTCAGATGTGCGATTGTCTCGAAAGAAGATGATGATAATCTTCCTCCTCATTCGTTACACAGCGGCCAAGTTGAATGAAGTTTTGAGTGTTGATTTGTTGCGCGACTTTGATTTTGAAAACGCTGTGATATCTTTAGGCGAAGCAGAAAAGAATTCGAGGCGCCGTGTGCATATGTCATCTAGTCTAATGCACGAAATCAGGCAGATGTTTCAGGAAATAATCCCGGTAAATGTTGAATCGTTTACGTTGAGAACGGATGAAGGCCATGTGCGACGTAAGTTCTATGAAAGAGCCATCTCGTGCGGTTTGCCCCAGGAATTAGGTTCTCCACAGGCTATAAGAAGGGCTCGAGCAGTGGAATTGATGAAGAGCAACGTTCCCTTACCTGTGGTTCAGCGTATTCTCGGACATTCAACACCGAACCTTACTGTTTCTCTGGTAGCGCTGTCTGACGATGAAATTCAGGAGGTAACCAAACATTTCGTAGAACGAGAAAGTTCGAGAAAAACCAGCGCCCGAAATACTTTTTTCGGAAAGGTAAAGAGAATTTCTTCCGGGGATGTTCAGTCCTTAGTTGAAGTCATGACTCTGACTGGAGAGATGATTACATCTGTAATCACAAACACCAGCTTGTCGCGATTAGGTATAAAGGAAGGATCCTTAATAACCGCCGAAGTTAAAGCCCCATGGGTTGTTGTTCAAAAATCTTTGTCAGGCCCTCATTGTTCCTCGGAAAACCTTATCCGTGGTAGAATTTCGAAGATCGTCTCTGGAAAAGTGGTCAGCGAGGTTTCAATTCAGATTCATGATGGAACTGAAATTTGCGCTCTGATGACCGCGGAAAGTCTCCAAAGATGTCAGCTTGTGGAATCAGAAGAGGTCTGGGCAACGTTCAGTTCCTTTTCAGTAATCTTGCATGTCGATTGATCGTGACTTTTGATTGTGATTTTGTTATTCTTGCAACCATATGTGTACTTTTTTCCGTAAGTACTAACTGTTAACGAACATTAATAATCATATTTAAGTCGATTATCAGCAGTGCCGGCAACCCCATCAAAATCTGCGTTGACAATTTCGTTTTTTTTGGATAGTTAAGTTGTGTCAGTTGAGACATACCTCCATTGGCGTAAATATTGCCTTGCTTATGCATACAACAATATTATAGCGGTTCTCGAAAATGATCGCGAAAAAAAACGCGACTTTTTGATCGATTTGTGATTTTGTATATGCATGTCTCGTCCAAGAAACATGCCCAATCAAGAGAACTGTACTCTAGAGGAGTTGCAGACGGCGGT
>JBFXII010000122.1:0-8000 GCA_050176095.1 Desulfomonilaceae bacterium | reverse complement strand
ACACTATCTTAAAAAATACACGAATGAGTTGGGACGCGACGTCGGTGAATTGTCAGAGGAAACTCTGCAAACGCTCTTGAATTATTCCTGGCCAGGAAATGATTTGGAACTTTCGAATTCACTAAAACGGGCCATATTAGTTTGTGAACGTGGTGTATTAAGACCCCAGGATATTTATTTTGATCTAAAACGGGTTGAAGATAAATGGAAGTTCAATTTATTGCGGCTCAATTTCATCAGGAGGGCCTTTCTTAGTCCATTATATCCTGCGGTTCTCCAGAGCGCTGCAGTGCCCTTCTTCTTTATAATACTGGTATTTTTATTTTTAGGGCCGCAGGATCCGTTGAAAAATCCAGCGGCACTAATTGCTTGGTCGCTGGGTTGGCCCATACTCATCATAGGCGCTCTGTTTTGGGCTCGGTTTTGGTGTTCTTTGTGCCCCATAGGTGTTATTGCCTCGTTATCCAAGAAAATAATGGCTCTCGAACGACCGTTTCCTGCATTTCTAAAACGCAACTCTGACTTCTTAATAGCTGGTGCCGTTCTTTTTGTAATATGGTTTGAGACAGCCACGGCAATAAGGAACTCGCCACTGAATCTCGGGTTGTTGCTTTTGGCCATGCTTTTATCAGCAATTCTGGTGTCAATGGTTTACGAAAGGCAGACCTGGTGCCTGTACTTATGCGGATTAGGAGGCATGGTAGGAGTTTTATCCAAGACCTCACTCGTTGAATTAAGAGCTAATGGAAATGTGTGTATATCTGAATGTTCGTCCAATGAATGTTATTTAGGAACAGCCGAACGCTCTGGATGTCCTTTTGGTCATGCCGGTCCCAGGTTGAGAAGCAACCGCGTATGCAAAGTCTGCGGACAATGCCTCAAAAACTGTCCTCATGGCGCTATATCTCTCAACCTTCGGGCGCCAGGCCAGGAAATCTGGCAACATTCTCAGCGTCATGCTGGAACGGCTTTTTTGGTGTTGGGAATGATTGGCGGACTATTTAGCGAAATGGTTACAGAGATGCCCGAATATGCAACCTTTACCTCTTGGCTACCATTTCCTGCAATCGTTAATTTTTCCATAGTTTTTCTTATCATTCTTGTTGTCATAAACGGCTTGATGATTTTGGCTTCAACAATATCAAAGAGGGCCTGTGGAGACACTTTGAGACAAAATTTCGCCAGATTTGGTCTGGCTATGCTTCCACTCACACTCGGATCTTTCACGGCCTTTCACATTTATTATCTCATCAATCTCGGTGTTCAAATTCCTATGCTAGTGAGCAAATATTTTGACATAGAGACCCTGAACAAGCTCGTTATTACGGTTCCACCAGATGTGACCTTCTTTTTGCAGCTCGCAGTAATATGGATAGGTCTTTTGTGGACCTTGATAACCATTTTCAGACTAAGCCTCTGGACAAAGAAGTCTGTAACGAATACACTTCTAATAATTGGCCCCCATGCGATAGTAGCAATTTTTATAGCCGTTCTCATGAGTGAGGCAATTACCAATTTCTTCTATTTGTAACAATGCGCATAATCCCAGAATTCAGCTAAACAAATTGATTAGTTAGCCTTTGTTGTGAGGATAGTCTAGCCAAATGGTAATCAAACATTCTTGCTTGGCAGAGGAGTAGCCCTTGGATTTACTCGAATCTATACGATTGACAATGGAAAGACTCGAAGGAGATCTCATTGAGCAGCTAAAAAGCAAGGTTCCTGTGGCATTCGAGATCGGGTCTCACATAATGAACAGCGGTGGAAAGCGTGTGAGGCCTCAGTTATGCGTGATATCAGCTCGCATGGGTGGCTACAATGGTCTAGATTCCATAAAACTTGCCGGCGCAATTGAATGTATCCATACGGCAACATTATTGCATGACGATGTCGTAGATATGGCTGACACCCGTCGAGGACGCCCTTCTGCAAATACGCTTTGGTCCAATGAGATGTGTGTATTGGGAGGGGATTTCATACTGGCCAAAGCTTTTTCTGCGTTGACATCCATAGGAAACTTGAGAATATTGCAAATTGTCTCGAAAGCTACGGAACGCCTTAGTGAAGGTGAACTTTTTCAGATGATGAACATTGGTAACATCGAACTTTCCGAACAAAGCTATTTTCAGGTAATCTCGGACAAGACGGCAGTGCTTATGGAAGCTGCTTGTCAGGGTGGTGCTATCTTGGGAAACCTTGCTCCGGAAAAGGAGGGAGCTTTAGCTACTTTCGGTTTTAATTTAGGCATGGCATTCCAGATAACTGATGATGTCATTGACTATCGTTCAGACAAGAAAACTATGGGCAAGACCCCTGGAAAAGATATAGAGGAAGGCAAGTTGACTCTGCCACTGATTTTAGGGCTCAAGAATGCTTCGAAACAAGACAAGCGTCTGATAACAAAAATGATTGAGGCCAAGACAATAACAGACAAGCAATTGCAATGGTTAAGAGATTTTCTGGACCGAACAGGCGGTATATCTCAGTGCCTGCAAACAGCCAGGAAATACTTGGCAAACGCCGTTGACAAGCTGTCCATTTTTACGGATTCGGAAGAAAAACTAGCTTTGGTCAAGCTTTCGGATAGAATACTTCATAGAACATATTAAGCCTTGTATTGACATAGATACCGATGATTGCTAGACAGTGTTCAATCTCTAAAGTGGCTAAGAGGCCTCATCAATTGAAATCCCAAGCATTTATAATTTTAGTTTTAGTCATTACAATGACCCTGTCAGGGTGTCCCTCTGTCTGGAACCTTGAAACCAAGAATCCTGAAGATACCCCGGAGGAAAACTACAAAAAGGCCGAGGAGCTTTTGAAGGATAAGAAATATTTTCAAGCCATTGAAAGTCTTGAAAAGCTAAAATCAGCTCATCCGGATTTCAAGCAGATGCCAGAAGTTTATCTTAAAATTGCCGACGCGTTTTACGATGAAGGTTCTTATGACAAAGCAATAGCCAGATATCTACAGTTCTTGGAATTATATCCAAACAACCCAGATGTGCCACGAGCCAAGTATCAAATTGGTATGGCCTACTTCAGTCAGATCAAAGGGACGGACCTGGATAATTCAGTGGTTAGAAGCGCAATACAGGCTTTCAAAGTTGTTACGGAGCTTCCAGAGCCTGGAGAATGGGGCAAGAAAGCTGAAGAAAAAATTAACGAGTGCAAAAAGAAACTTGCTGAAAAAGAAATCTACAAAGCCAATACTTATGTTAGCCTAGGGAATTATAAAGCTGCTCGACTGGCGGCCCAAAGAGTGCTCGACGAGTTCCCCAAATTAGGTTTTGATGAAGTCGCCAATGATCTGATCAAGAAATACAAGAATAAGTAATAATTCAGGTGACTTCCTCCTTGATTGCTTAGCAAAACAATTAGCCCAGATGTGAAAGTGGTGGCCGGCCAACGCGGTGTACGTTAAAACCTATTTCGTACAGTTTCTCATGGTCTAGTATGTTACGACCGTCAAAAATAAACGCCGGCTTTTCCATTTCTTCAAAAATTTTCTCGTATTGATAATCCTTAAATTGTTTCCAATCAGTTGCAATAATTATAGCATGTGCTCCTCGAGCCGCTTTGTAAGCATCCTCCTCAACTGTAAACCTACTCCTGAATTGTTGCAAATCGCTAGAAATTCCCTCACTGGCTTTGGGGTCATAGATCGATAGGATTGCCCTTTCCTCCATAAGAGCTTTTGCAATTTCTATGGCCGGAGATTCCCTGGTGTCGCCCGTGTCTGCTTTGAAGGCAAAACCAAAAAGAGCAATTTTCTTGTCGGCAACTGTATTGAACATGCTGCTAACAACAATTCTAACAAACCGTTGTTGCTGATAGCTATTTATTGCCACCACCTGTTCCCAATACTTTGAAACCTCAGTGAGTCCATAGCATTCAGCTATATAGGCAAGGTTTAAAATATCTTTTTTAAAACAAGAACCTCCAAACCCTACACCGGCTTTTAGAAACTTCGGGCCTATTCTGCTATCCATTCCGATTGCTCTGGATACTTCCTCAATGTCAGCGTTTGTCTTCTCACATAAGGCTGAGATGGTGTTAATAGAGGAAACCCTCTGAGCCAGAAAAGCGTTTGCTACAAGTTTGGACAATTCACTGGACCATACATTTGATGTGACAATTTTTTCCATTGGAATCCAGTGAGCATAGATTTCTACTATTTGTTGAAGCGCTTTTTGAGCCGAGTCGGTATGCCTTGCGCCAACTAATATCCTGTCTGGATTTTCCAAATCCTGTATGGCGGTTCCCTCCGCAAGAAATTCAGGATTCGAAAGGACATCAAAATGAATACCCTTGTCATTAGAATTGAGAATTCTCTCCATGGCGGCAGCCGTTCTAACTGGTAGAGTGCTTTTTTCGATAACAATCTTACCATTTGAGCTGTTTTTAAGTATTTGCCTGGCCGTCTTTTCCCAGTACTGCAGATCGGCTGCCCTACCGGCGCCTTGGCCAAAGGTTTTTGTCGGGGTGTTTACGCTAACGAAAATGATATCGGAGGAAGCAATATGAGCATCCACATCGGTGCTAAAAAACAGGTTTCTACCCCTGGTGGCAAAAACAACCTCTTCCAAACCCGGTTCAAAAATCGGGAGGTTTTCTGATTGCCATTGGGCTATTCTCTTAGGGTTGATATCTACATCCACCACTTTGTATTCAGGGCAGTGTTTGGCTATTACAGCCATTGTCGGACCCCCTACGTAGCCAGCTCCAATACAGAGAATAGTCTTATCAAACATATCGACCTTCCACAAAACAGTTTAGTTGCTAGTATCTTCCCAAAAACAACTAGCCGTTGATTTTCTATGTTTTAACCTTCAAAAAAGCTTTTTCTATTTGATTTTGGATGGAATTCTTGTTTCATTATGAGGTTGGTCTTCTCTTCTGTTATCAAAAGTAAAACAGAACGTACATCCCTTACCCAAGCCTTCAGATTCAACCCAGATTCTTCCACCGTCTTCTTCTATGATCCTCTTGAGAATAGCCAGTCCTATCCCTGAACCCTCGGTACTGTCATTAACCTTCATGAATAATTCAAAAATTTTGTCTATGTTTGATGAATCGATTCCTATTCCGTTATCTTTGACATAAAATATCTTTGCGCCACTATCAATCCTGCAGCCCACTTGAATCAACGGGCTCTCCTGATGGCCCATGTATTTTACTGCGTTTTCAACAAGGTTCTGCAATATTGTTAGTAGCCGGTGTCTTTCGCCCTGGACGCTTGGAATGGATTTGTCAATTTCAACCTTCACTCCACGTTCATAAATTTTTCCTGCAAGAACGTCAATAACCTCTTGTGCAACCTCGGCGACCGAAATTTCCTCAACAGCTCCGTGCATTGAGCCAGCACGAGACAATTTGAGCAGATCATCAATAAGTTGTTCCATTCGAATGGCAGACAATGTGATCCTATCAATTGTTTTCTGTAATCTTTCAAGATTTCCTTCTGTGGCGTCCCTCTGGACCCATTTCATTAGGCCCTTGATGGTAATCAATGGTCCTCGCAGGTCATGCGAAACAGCGAAATTCAGAACCTTCAAATCTGAATTCTTGGCTTCTAATTCAGAAATGAGACGTTCCCTCTCTTCCTCTATTAGTTTTCGCTGAGTAATATCGCTGATCATGGCCATTTTGGAAACAGACCCATCTGGATGATAAATCGGTGTATTTATGACAAAATAATACCTGTGGTCTTTTGGACTCAAAACCTCCCATCGGACCGTGTCACCATTGAAAACCCTTTCATTTATGCACCAAGGACAAACAGAATTGAGATCGTGAAGAGCTTTGTAGCACTTATGTCCCAACGGATATGAACCGGTCCTTTCGATTAGACGTTCATTCATAAACTCGATTAGATAATCCTTAGAACAGACATAAATGTAACCTTCAAAAGCCTTTATTATGGCCTCTAGCTGAGCCCTATCTTCTTTGCAGGCCGTTGATTGGTCCATTAGCGCTTCGACTTGTCTTTGAAGCTGATTTATCCGTTCTTCCAGCAGAAATATTTCTTCGTGTCTACTTTCAGTATGTTGGTGTTCATGGCTCATCAATTTCTCCAACCTATTGCAAACTGCCATCAATGCTGGCCCAATATGAAGATAGCCCAATCTTAACGATCACATTTTTCTAGATAAGCAAGTAACTCCGGATAACTTCAGTCAACTCTACGCTTAAATAATCTGGCAGCCAAGCCAATGTATATAAAAGCCATTACAAAAATCGGGATAAGTTGAGGCCATAGTACTTCTGGACCAACGCCTTTAAGGAAAACACCTCTAACTATTGTAATAAAATATCTTAAAGGATTCAAATATGTCACATATTGAATTATCTGGGGCATATTCTCAATAGGAAAAGCATAACCAGATAATAGCACCGAAGGTTGCAAGAACATGAACGAAGTGAGAATCGCCTGTTGTTGGGTTGAACAAAAGGCGCTGATCGTCATTCCAATTCCTGATGCCGTAATCAGAAAAAGAATTGAAGAAGCGAAAAAAAACGCCAAGGAACCCCTAAAAGGAACATCATACATCCATAACGCCATTGGTGTAATCAGTAAGAGGGTAACAATCTGTATCAAAAAACATGGTATCGTTTTTCCAAGAATTAGTTCGATTCTAGATATAGGAGCTACCATCAATTGTTCTATAGTACCGATCTCTTTTTCTCGGACGATTACAGCGCTGGTTAAGACGATTGACATGGCGAGAATGATCAGCACTACAACACCTGGAACGAAAAATTCCTTGGAATTGAGGTTGGGATTGAACCAAGCTCGAGAAGCGTCCTGAAGTTGGGGGGTTATCAATCGTGGACTTATCGAATCGAAAAGCATCCCCTGCATTTTATCAATTCGAGATAACAAAATTTCGTTCGAAAAGCCGTTGATTATTGACTGAGAATAACCCGAAACAGTTCCCGCTGTTATTGTATCAACTCCGTCTATCAAAATTCCGATCTGCGCCGTTCTGCCAGCTCTCACCCTTCGTTCAAAATCAGGAGGTATCAAAATGGCCATAACAGCTTTTGATTCCATGAGATAGGGATCTACATCCTCATATTTAGATAGATTACCTATTACCGTGAAGTATCCAGATTTCTTAAAAGATTCAATTACTAGACGACTAGATGCGCTTCGATCGAGATCCACAACCACTGTTTTTACATCTTTGACATCTAGTCTGGAGGCCGAACCGAAAATGATTAGCTGCAACAACGGAGCTAAAAGAAGCAGGGCGAAGTTTTGTCTATTTCTGACTATTTGAATAAATTCTTTTACTACTAGTCGCTTAATACGTTGTTTTTTGGCAGAGAACCCGCCTCCACTAGCCCTACTATGTCCTGCAGGTTTGGTCGATGGTGAGGAGAATTCTTGTGCTCTGAGGTGTTTAATCGTCACATTAATCTCTTTTTTAGTTTGAGCACCGCGACAGTAGTAACAAAAAAGCCAAACACTACTAGTAGCAAGGTTGGGAAAATAATGGCCTCAATGCCTGCGCCTTTAAGGTAAATCGCTCTTAAAATCGTTATTAATTGTCTAGCGGGAACTATATAAGTTACGATCTGTAAAACGTATGGCATGTTGGATATTGGAAATACAAATCCTGACAACAGGAACGTAGGTAAAAACGTACTGAGCAATGCCAACTGGGTGGCAAAAAATTGATTCCTGGCTATTACTGATATCAGGAAACCCACGGACAAGGCGCCAATCAAAAAAATACTCGAAACGATGAACATTACCAATAGGTTGCCCCTGAAAGGAATCTGAAAAACGTACTGGCCCATAAGGTATACAAGTAACAAATCAACATAACCGAGGACGAAGTAGGGTATCAGTTTCCCGACAAACAACTCATTTGATTTCACAGGTGTGGAGATTAATTGTTCAAGGGTGCCAGTCTCCTTTTCACGAACTATTGTGAGAGATGTCAGAAGAGCAGCTATAACCATCATTATGTTGGCTATCAGACCAGGGA
>JBFXII010000121.1:0-8049 GCA_050176095.1 Desulfomonilaceae bacterium | reverse complement strand
ATGTCGGAGCGATTATATCGATTGAATATTAAGGTGTTATGAAGAATATACGGACTATAACGTCGATTTGTTAACCTCAATTCATGTTGAAAAATATCGCAAATTGTTATATTATTGGGGGAAATAAAGCTAATTTTAATTCAAAGATTATTCAATCCTTATTTTAGAGGGTGGCAATTTTGTTCACAAAATATTTTACGTTTATTGTCACAATTACCTGTATCCTATCTTCAATATCGGGGTTATCAGTTGCTTCAGAGATCACTGGTAATTCCGAGTTGATCCAGAAGCCACAGATCTTGGCTCAATCGACGTCACGAACCGGTCCCAAGGCTTCGGGCGTTTTAATTGACCAGGAGGCCACAACTAACAACATTGCCAACACGTCCAAGATTTCAGTGTCTGAAAAACAGCTTTTGTCAAAGACTGTAATTCTTCCTGAGCGAGGTGAGTTTAACCTCCTTACCAGAGATCCCCTCAGCATGCTTCGGCTTGACAACATAAAACCACTTTACACTTCTCCAGCAATGCAAGGCGAAGGAGTTTGGGAATCTTCAGGTTCTCCCAGGGACAATCAAGGTCGGCCAATTATTTACAAGACATTCTATAGACCAAGTGTAGATTTTCCTAATGCTGTAGTTTACATGATGGTCATAGATATGGATCTGACATTCATGCGATATTACGTAGGTTCGCAGGAACCTGCGGCTTCCAAAGGAAATTCAGAAGTTGAAAACGATATGCGTTCCAAGATTCTAGCTGTCACCAACGCGATGTGGATGCAAAGACATTCCAGGGGCGCAGGCGCCATATGGCGCGGCAAAGTTGTCTATCCGATGCTCGACGGAATGGCAACGCTAATAGTTTACAAGGACGGGTCTGTGGATATAAGGGAATGGACTGAGGACATACCTGTCAGTCTTGTCCAAGACGCGCGACAACTCCGACATCTTATTGTGAAAGACGGAATGGTCGTTCAGTCAGTTCTGCGAAAGGGTCGCATTGAAGATTCAGAGATAGGTTTAGGGTTCCTTTTGGGTGGTGGTGGAAAAGATCAGGACGGCAAACACTTTTGGTTTGTGGCTCATCGCAGCGCCTTTGGCATAAGAAAAGACGGTAACCTTGTTTTTGCAATAGGACATCACATTGGAAGCAAGGATCTGGCCAAAGCTCTTGTTTTGGCTGGTTGCGAAAGAGGTATGCATGCTGACGCCAATCCAGATAATATTGTAGCCAACCTTTACATAAGAGATACGTTTGGGAATATGGTAAGGAAAGCCAAATTATCTCCCGAGCAGGCCAATTACACACTCAACCGCTATGATGACAGCTATACCAAAGACTTCTTTGCCTTCTTTCTCAAAGACATGCCGCCTATCGCTGGGTCAACAATGACCAAAGCTAATAGTGATTCTATAACAGGTCGAAAATAATGATGAAGCTCAAGTATTGTTCGATTTCGATGGCCATGCTTTTAGCGATGGCTCTATGGTCTGGCGTAGTGTCGGCGGCCCCTGCAAAAAAGTCAGCGCCGCAACAGGATAACTCAAAGGCTGCTGAGCTACTGCAGACCGGAATTCAGCGGGCCAACACGGGTCAATATGATCAGGCTTTGACTTATTTTGATGCGTCTTTGAAAGCATCAGCCAAGAACCCTGACGCTTTTCTCAATAAAGGTAGGGTTTTGATGATTCAGGGAAAATATGGGGCTGCGGCAAGTGATTTAGACCGGGCAATCAAGCTGAACCCTAATCAGGATGACTATTATCTAACACGAGGAATGATCTATCGACTTATGGGAGATTTTCCACGTGCGATTAAGGACTTCACCAAGGCAGTAAACCTGGATAGTTCGAATACAGAAGCTCTGATCAACCGCGCTGCGGTGTTTTTCGACACCGGTGAGCACGAAAACGCGCTTCAGGATCTTGATAGATTGATAGAGATCAATCCCAAGATGGTGAGCGCACTAGGCAACCGTGCATTCATCTACGAACAGCTAGGTCGATATGATGAAGCAATAAAGGATTTGGGAAGCATCATAGCCTTAGAACCAAATAATAGCATGGCCATAAAACATTTGGGGTTCATTTCAAGACGCAAGGGTGAGTGGCCAAAAGCCTTGAGATGGTACAAGATGGCATTGCAGATGGAGAATGATTCGTCAATTAAAAATAAAATTCAGGAAGAAATTAATGAATTGGAGCGTAAAATAGCTAGCAAATAGTCTGTGTTAATTTTTAGTGGAATAATCTAAAGTAGACGCTGGTTTGGTTTTCGTGAAATTAGAGAAAGCCGATCAGCGTTTTTTATTGCGATCAACTGATTAAAGAAATTGACAAATGAATCATTTTCTTGAAAAACAAAATAGCCAACCTGCGCGAATTGTTATATAATTATTTTTTTAGGTGTAGAATTCGTTGCACAAACGCCTCAAAAAAACTTGTGAGCGTAGATCTTAACGCAATTGTTCTCAAAGATATGGGGAAATAATCAAGGCCTGTCGAGAAGATTGTTCCCAGTCGCTCTAAAGTGTGGAGTTTTTGAAAAACCGCTTCACCAGGCTTAATTTCGAAAGGAGATTTGACAGTGAAATCTTTGGTGTGTTTGAAACAGGTTCCTGACACCGAAACCCAAATAAAGGTGGCGGCTGATGGGTCAGGAATAGTTACTGACGGTATCAAATATGTAATTAATCCTTATGACGAGTTTAGTGTAGAAGAGGCTCTTCGCATCAAGGAGAAACTCAAAGCAGGAGACGTCACAATTCTAAGCATCGGCCCTGACAGGGTTGTTGAAGCCATTCGAACGGCATTAGCAATGGGCGCCGATAAGGGAATACATGTTAACGACGATGCCGTCAATCAGGGAGACCCGTATTGCATAGCCCAAACACTGGCTGCAGCAGCCAAGCAGGCGGAGTTTGACATCATTTTTTGTGGGCACAGAGCGATTGATGATGATTTGGGAGAAACCGGAGCCATCTTGGCCGAGTTGCTTCAGATTCCCCAGATCACGCTCGTGACAAAGTTGGAAGTTTCCGCTGACAAGAAGTCCGTTACATGCGAAAGAGATGTCGAGGGAGGCAAGGAGGTTGTAGAGTCTCCGTTACCATGCGTGGTTACTTCTCAGAAAGGACTGAATGAGCCACGTTACGCGTCTCTTCCAGGAATCATGAAGGCCAAGAAAAAACCTGTGGACAAGAAGACTTTAGCTGACTTAGGCATGGCGGCTGAACCCAAACTGAAATGCGCCAATTTTACCATGCCACCAGAGAGGAAAGCCGGTCAGAAATTTGAGGGTATGGAACCCGCTGATGTGGCAAAGACAGTAGTGGGTCTTCTGAGGAGCGAGGCCAAAGTTATTTGAGGCCACTAATCTAAAGTTTTTATTACGGAGGCTTTTGACCAATGAGTAAGGTTCTAATATACGGTGAAGTTAAATCTGGGAAATTGAAAAAATCAGCGTTCGAACTAGCCAGTGAAGCCCGCAGGATAGCAGATTCAATCGGTGGAGAAGTTGGCGCTGTATTAGTAGGTCCTGATACCGAACAATTCGCCCCTGAGCTTGCGAAATATGGTGTGGACAAGGTGTTTGTGGTTGAAGGAGCTGCTTTGGAGACTTACAATTCTGAGTATTACTCTCAGGCTATGGCTGGAGTGATCAAAGATAAAGGTTCTGAAATAGTTCTGTTCAGCCACACCATGCAAGGTAAAGATTTGGCGCCTCGAACGGCGGCCAAGCTCGGAACTGCAGTGATAGCCGACTGTGTTTCTTTCAGACTGGATGGATCCACACTAGTTGGTAAACGACCAATGTATGCCGGCAAGTGCTTTGCAGAGTGGAGCGCCACTGGAAATCCCCAGATTGCTTCTGCTCGACCAAATGTGCTTGAAACAGTTGAAAATCCCAAGGCCGGAGCGGTCGAAAAGATAACTGTGGAAATCGATTCGAGCCGCGCGACCTATACAACCAAGGAACTCAATCTCGACACTAGCGGTAAAGTTGACCTTACGGAAGCCGAGATAATAGTTTCTGGCGGTAGAGGTATGGGTGGTAATGATTACACCCTTCTGGAAGAGATGGTAGCCATTTTGGGCCCAACAGCAACTGTTGGAGCATCGAGAGCGGCTGTAGACGCTGGTTGGAGGGCCCATTCGGATCAGGTTGGTCAGACGGGCAAGACCGTAACGCCGAATCTATACATAGCCTGCGGAATCTCAGGATCTATTCAGCACCTTGCAGGTATGGGATCTTCCAAAGTTATCGTTGCAATTAATAAGGATACCGAGGCTCCAATATTCACAAAAGCTGATTATGGTATTGTCGGAGACTTGTTCAAAATCGTTCCCGAATTTAACAAAGAATTGAAAGCTCTTTTATCTGAGTAGGTTGGCTGTCCTGAGAGGAGTATTGCTCCTCTCAGGCTCAATTATATTTTTTTCCACAACAGATTCCCAAAAACGGGCCCTCTTCTGAATTTTGTAATTCCAAGCTATTCAATCTCATGTAATTAATTAATCTTTAGTTCTCATGTTTCCAGAATAAAATTCTTAATTTGATTGTGGACGATTAACCTTATGAACGATTTAGCAAAATTGCTCTTGTCGATTGCTGTGACTTTTGGGGCTGCGTATCTTGGAGCCTATTTTACTAGCTGGAACGTAGAGGGATGGTATCAAAGCGCACTAGTAAAACCGGAGTGGACTCCATCTGGCAGGACGATTGGAGCAGTTTGGACTACACTTTTTTCATTAATGTCAATAAGTATGTGGTTGGTACTTCGCGGAAAAAATTTGGGCGACACATTGAAACCGGCAAGTGTATTCCTGATTCAGCTGCTGTTCAACGTCATGTGGTCCTTCATTTTCTTCGGGCTCAAGGAACCAGGATGGGCTCTGCTGGATTTGTTGGTATTGCTCGTGGCCATAGGCGTAACCATTCGTGTTTTCTACCCGATATCCAAAGTTGCGTCGGTCCTATTGTTACCGTATTTCCTTTGGGTAATGTTTGCAGGTATCTTGAATTTTCAGATTTGGAAATTAAATTAACTAAAGATCGTTGTTTTCAGCAATTTCACAGATCACATTAGGTCAAGCTTAGGCCAACTTTCCAATCTCAAGGTATCATTATAAAAATGGCAGAAATCTCTCCGATTGTTTCAAATCCTAGGTCCGCTAATGTAAATGATGTGGATTGGTGCGGATTAGCAAAAGACTATGTTTCTGAATCCAACGTATGCCACATTTACAGAATTTTGGAGGATACGACCGACTTCTATGATGTGAATTACGGAGATGTAATTCTTTTGGACGACATTGGATATTTGGTGAGGGGAACGGAAACGGAAAAGAAATTTGGTCTTGAAGGAGAACCGAAGCCGTGGGTAAAGAGTTGCGTGGATCTGACTACAGGAGCCAGGAAGATCATCAAGATTCCTTTTCATGAAGAATTTGAATGCAGAATCGAAGGAATCAAATCTACCTGCTTGAGGAACCCAGAAAAGGAGGCTAGAATCCTATCCAAAGTACTAGGACATCCTGGTTTCATGCAGGGTTTTAGCCGGCTTGACTCAAACAACAACAATGTCAGGATTATTGAAAGAATTGCCGGTATGAGTCTGGACAACGTTGTCAGATCCCTAAGAATGGACCATTACAGCTATTACTCTGAAGTTTTACCTGATCTTCTAGCAAGACTCGTAGAGGCCTACAGAGCTATGGGCGATCTGCATGAAATGGGGGAGATTCACGGGGATATATCACCGGATCACCTTTATGTTGAAAGGGAATCAGGGAGATTCATCTGGATTGATTTTGATTACGACTACAGCATCAAAGAAGATTTGGCGCCCAGAGATCTCTTCGAAATGGGAACACTATTGGGGTTTGTTGTTGGAAAAGACTATTTGTCCTATTCTGAAGCGGTTCAGAGGTTTCCCGTTATTGCTGACGACCTCACCATAGAAGACATGCAGTTGGTATTTCCGAATCAGGTGGCAAATCTCAGACTTATTTATCCTTATGTCCATTCAGATCTCAATGAAATCCTGATGCGATTTTCAACATTCGCGACAGAGAGATATGCAGGCGCAAACGAGCTGGCGGATGATATTGAACATGCTCTGAGAAGGTTCTAGCGCGCTTAGCGCTATCAATATTGACAGGAGCCAAAGCCATCATCCTCTAATACCAAAGAATAGTTCATCCCCGGATCGTTATATCTAGTTATTTAAATATTGCAATCATTGAATTCAATATGTATTATATTAGAAATTGTTTGGCAAATTTTGAATTGGGCGTCACGTCAAAGGATGAATTTGCAATTGCACCTAACTAGTTTGCATAGAAAGTTTTTAGAAAGGAGTCCAGTATGTCTAAAAGGTCACTTTTCGTGATCGGCGCTTTTTCATTTATGATCGTGTGCGTTTTTTGGACGCTTAACGGATTAGCGCTAGCTGATGACAAGCTTCCTGCTAAATCGGATCAGAGTTGCTTGAAGTGTCATGAGTATGACAAGCAATCAAATGTGATGGCAGGCAAGTTCAAGAGCGCATCGGTAAAAGCAAATTGCCTTCAGCTTCAGATTGACAAGGGGCTAGAAGTCATTACTTTTGATGATGATACGGTTCTCAAGAATGCGCCCAGTATTCCAGAAATTCCCAAAGAGGAATCGGTAAAGGTAATTTATGCCAAGAAGGACGGCAAAACATACGCGAAAGAGATTGAGGTCAAAAAAGGTATTGCAGTACCTGCTGAGCAGCTCATAACATCTGAACAGTTGGCCGAGCTGGTCGCCAAGGGTCCTGAAAAAGGAAATTACATACTCCTTGATAGTCGTCCGATGGAACGGTACAACGAGGGACACATCCCCACAGCCGTTGGCATGCCCTTTTTCGCATTTGATAAGCTTGCAGAGAAATTGTTCAAGGACAAGGATACTCTCCAGATTTATTATTGCGCTGGATTTTCCTGAGTGCTTAGCCCCTTAGCCGCCAGGAAGGCGGAAAAACTTGGCTACAAAAATATTAAAGTTTATCATGCTGGATTACCGGATTGGAGAAAAGCTGGGCATGTTGTTGTTTCGAACAACACAGCCATAGAAGAATATAACAAACTGGACGCTTCATACATCCTTATTGATACTAGGCCCGCTGATCAGATTGCCAAAGGACATATCCCCAAGGCGGTATCGCTTCCCAAGGACGGTATTGATCCGCTGAAGGATCAATTCCCCAATTACAAAGGAGCCGCAATAATCCTTTATGGCGATGAAGGTGTTTCGGAAGAGAGTAGGAAGGCGTTTCAGGCTATCGCCGGATGGGGATACAATCAGGTCAGCATATTAGACAAAGGTTACAAGGGTTGGCAATCAGCCGGTAAGACCGTCGCTACCGGAGTTGCGGCAACAAACATTAACTACATCAGGAAATTACTCCCAGGAGAAATTGAACTATCTGTGTTCAAGGGTTTTCTTGAAAAACCATCTCCAGACATGATTATTCTTGATGTGAGAAATGTTGCTGAAGTCAACGAAGGTAAACTTCCAAACACAGTTAACATTCCACTTGATGAATTGGAAGTACGGATTTCTGAGGTCCCCAAAGACAAAAGGATTATCGTTCACTGCGCCACTGGAGCCAGAGCCGAGATGGCCTATACCATACTGAAAAACGCCGGTTACAATACTGGCTACTTACGTGCAACTTTAAGTTTCGACAAAGATAAAGAGGGATCTTACATCTTAGAAGAATAGGTCATTTTAAGCATGGAGGGTCCATTGATAGGGCCCTCCACAACGACTTCACGCTTCACAGGAAAAAATCATTGTGGATGTCAGGGATGAGAGTTAATTTTTCGGAGGTTCGTTACCCGGGCCATCAAACATTCCGTTTATCAGATTACATGAAAAATATTCCAAGCTACCTAGGGATAAGGAAATTATAGTCTATTGCAACTCGTGGGCACGTCTCATATAACCAGCCAGTTCCTCAAACGATACGGCTATCGATCCAGATACTTAAACGCCTTTGTGAGAATCACGGACAGC
>JBFXII010000120.1:0-8083 GCA_050176095.1 Desulfomonilaceae bacterium | reverse complement strand
AAGTGCGAATACGAGGGTAATAATTTTAGTCCCTTACAGCCGAGTTCTTTTATGCACTTTTCTACTTGATCAGCCGACTCCGGACCTTCATACATGCAGATTGAGCCGAATGGCACTAGTCTCTTGTGGTCCCTGCAAAAATCTGACAACCATTCATTGGTTACCACTCCTGTAGCCTTGGGAGCGTATTCTGCGAGGCAAACGCCGTAGTCGACCCCTTGGGATGCGATGTAATCGTTAAAATCATCAGGGGGTATAACTTCGGCATAACGTTCCAGAAATTCGGTGTTTGTTGTTTCGAAATACTCGTTAACCCAAGGGTTCCATTGACTAGCGCTGGCAGCATGGATGTGAATATCTATCAACGGCATGAGTGTCTCTCTTTTCAGGAAATCAAAGGCCTAAAATGAAAAACCCGAATAATCATTCAATAACGCAAGGCCAGAGAATATAGAATCGCACGGCTCTACCACTATCCTAAATTTATGGCAAGTTCACATCAGAAGTGATAGTGTTTTTTGAATGTAACTTATTTGAGCAAAATATTTAAGAGTAGAAGCATGAATGAAGAACTATCAAAGCCATTTCCTCTAATTGATTCGCACGCTCACCTGGAACTTGAACCGCTCGTTAACGATACTCATAATGTCATAGCCAGGGCCAGAAAGGCCGGTCTGGTAGCGATAATCACAGTTGGAATTGATATAGAAGATTCTCGCAAAGCCATAGAAATATCGCACGAATTCGACGATGTTTTTGTCAGTATAGGGTTCCATCCACACAATGCGCAATTTGCAGCTGATAAAGATCTACAGACTATTGAAAGTATGGCGGCCGATCCTAAGGTTGTTGGTTATGGTGAGATAGGGCTGGATTTTTTCAGAAATAGATCTCCCAGGAATGTTCAGATCAGAATATTTGACGAACAGATCAGGATAGCGCAGAAATTGAATAAGCCCGTCGTAATCCACCTCAGAGATGCCTATGACGAAGGCTTGATGATGCTGGAGAAGGCAGCTCCATTCCCTAACTCAGGGGTAATTCACTGTTTCTCGGGGAATCAGGAGGATGCCAAACGCGCTTTAAGGCTTGGTTTCTATATTTCCATTCCGGGAACAGTCACCTACAAGAAAAACGACCAACTACGTTCGATTGTCAGCAAGATACCGGAAGATAGGATTTTGTTGGAAACGGATTGTCCGTTTTTATCGCCAGAGCCCTTTCGCGGTAAAGACAATGAACCGTCATTCATTGTTAACACTGCCAGGAAAGTATCAGAAGCTCGGGGGATCAGCCTCGAGCAAGCTTGTCAAATCACGACAAAAAATGCCATAGATCTTTTTAAACTGCCTCCATCTGTGCTGAGAGGAGCGCAAAGATCTTGACAATAATTAAACAATCTTGGTAATTGTACAGGGATTGGTCCCATCGTCTAGCGGCCTAGGACATCGCCCTCTCACGGCGGAGACAGGGGTTCGATTCCCCTTGGGACTACCAATACTTAGCTGTTTCAGAGCCTGCCGTTTTATCAAAATTGGACACATTGTGGACACATTTGAAATGTTTTTTTGCGTCTTGTCTATCCATTACTAGCTAGTAAAACCACCGTTTCCCCATGATCCAATGTTAGCTTATCAATGGCTGATACAAGCTCCTCGTCTGAAATGAACATATACCTTTCACGAACAGATTTCGTCCTGTTAGAGTGACCTGTGACGGCATCTCGTATCTCTAAAGAAATCCCGCTGCGTCGAGCATTATCCTCGAAGCAATGTCTTAGATCATGAAATCGAACTTTAGGCTTATCCCATTTGATCTTTTTGAGAGCTTGGGGCCAAACGTGCCTGACTGCATACCTTGTGATTAGTGCGCCGCTTCGGCAAAACACATAGTCATGGTTGAGTGATCTTAATTTGCTCGCCTCATGGAATACCGGCATCAGATCGCGATGAATAGGGACGCGCTTAGACCGCCGCTCTTTCACCTCTGTGCCGTGGAACCTTATCATGCGGGTTTTTAGATCAACGTGCCGCCAACGGAGCGACATGATCTCGCCTAGCCTCATGCCCGTATGTTGCGACACTGTAATCAGGGGTTGGAACCAATCGGGACATGCCTCTTTTATCAGTTCAATATCATCTCGGCTAATATAGACCTCCCTTTGACCTTCCGATTCGTTCAGCCGTCGAATATTATGACAGATGTTAAACTGGACAATCCCATGTTCAACCAAAACCCTAAACAAGCTCGACAGACAAGTTAGTTCCTTGTTGACGGTGGCATTTTTCACTCCCTCGTTCAGCCGTTTCGTGCGATAGATTTTCAAATCCGGAACGGTTATGTCTGACACTGGCTTATTGTTACCAAAAAACTTTCTCCAGCTATCGAGAATGGCAACATACCGGCTCTTGCTGAATTCCACCAACCCCTTAAAACTCTCATCCTTGAGATATAGCTCGACGGCATCCATAAAGCTGAAAGCCTTTTGTGGGCGATATGCCGGCATGTCCTTCAATGCCGGCTTCAGTTCCTTCGGCATGATCCAATTCTTGCTGAGATGTATAACTTGCAATGCTAGTTTTGCTTTCGGGTTGGGTGTCGAGAAATCTCCAGTCTGAAATGCCAAAGCAATTTCGGAGTGTAAAAGCTGCGCCTCGTGTTTGGAGAAACAATCTTTTGGAGTGTAGCGTATCTCCTCCCCAAACAATCGGAGACGTATTGACCATTTACCGTGTCTTTTTTCTATCGACATTTCTTGACGTAAACCTCTTTAAATAGGGTTTTCACGTCTAACTCGTCATTTTCGCTTTTCCAGCATTTCAAAGATCGACTTTCGCCCATTCTAGCATCTCGCCTTGTTGGAGTATAGATTTTGCTTTTATCTAAATATCTTCGAATGTGCGATTCGCTCAACCTAATGATTGAAGTCCCAGTATAGGCATAGTGGTCTATCAGACCATTCTTGATCATTCGCCTGACGGTGGTATGCGAAACGCCAAGTAGTTCGCTCGCCTCATTGATGCTGAATAGCCTCTCCAATTAATCTCCTTTCCAAAATTTTATCGCGGAACGACGGGTCTTTAGACTATCCCTGCCTTTGCCTCTTTTTTTATTTTTCAGTGCGGGGTCTTTTCAGCCGGAAATCATCAGCCTTCAGACAAGATATAGTAACGGCTGGAAAGTGCCCCGAACTGAACTATCAACCAAAAATATCTATTGCTTTCTTTTCAGGCGAAGCCTTGGCTGTTTGGATAGCCTGTGAGAGCCGATGACCCCATTGATTGTGTATATCTCCATTTTTTACGGCTTTCCCTTCGCTTGTTTCTAATAGCCAAGACTTGAAACCTTGAAAAACTTTTGGAACGTTAACGGGTACAGTTTCAAAATAGCCTTCTTCGTGGCAACTCAACAGTCCATCCTCGATCTCCGCAAGTATCTTGAACCGTCCATTTCGATCGAAACCATCTACGTCTTTCTTCTTGCGTTTTAGGTGTCGAATCCAGTCGGCCTCAAGATTGATCTCAACACTGTCTGGTATCTGCCATGGTTTCGGGAGTGATTGTTTGAATAGATCAAACTCTGCCCAAACATTGATACCATCGAATTCTGGCCCCAGTTCGCGGAGGTTATGTAAAATCTCATTAAGCTGCTTAGAGATGATTTTCTTTTTGTCTATTAGACTCGTGGCTGTTCCTTGTTTTTTAATATTTTCTTTTTGTTCTTCTTTTTGTGTGTAAATTTTACACCCATCAAGCATCCCTCGTTTTTCCAAATGAGCTTGAATTTCAACTTCGATGTCTGCGCCTGTTCTAACATCCTTCCAAATTATTCCTTCCGGCAATTGCGCCAACCATTTGATTCTTTCGTTGCATCTTATAGCGTGCGTTTTTGTTGACTTGTCAACCTCGATCAGCCGATGAAGCCAAAGGAATCGCTTGGCCTCCACAATCGTTTTCCAACTCATGTCCAAGGCAACGGGTGTATATTTCTTTGATAAAAATACGTAGTCTCTTGACCATGCCCCATTGAGGCAATGAATCCATAACCGCTTTGTGGTATCTGTCACGCCCTGTTGTTTTTGAATCAAGGCGACGGCCTCGAAGTTGGTCATGCCTGACGGGTGGGAGCCTTGGTCGAGATTGTCTTGCGGGTATTTATTAGACCTTTTGCGCCGATATTCGGCCTTGCTATTCTGCGCCTGATATGGCATCATCAAATCCATTGAGATTTAAATTTTAATAGGAGCCGCCACGGGTGCAACCGCGACGGCTTTAATTTATCTGGCCGTAAAGCTATTTTGAAAACAGCCGCGGGCCGCCAACCAAGCAAAAACTTCCGTGGAGTTATACCTGACGCATGAACGGGCAAGTTTTACTCTTGGCATACCTTTCCGCTGACCCCATTTCTCGACCGTTCTGGCCGAAATTCCAAGCATCTGAGCCAGCTGTTTGCTGTTTATGAATTGCATGGCTCTTCCTTTCTGGTCTGCTCCTGAAGCCAAGCTAAAAGCTCGGCTGGCCGAAATCTGACTGATTTAGCGGTCGGCCTAATGTGTGGCATATCTGGTCGTTGGCGAAGCCATTGAAGCAACGTCTCTGGTTTTATGCCAATCAATTCCGACATTTCTCTAGTTCGTAGTAATTTGTCCATTCAAACCCCTTTATCTGTCTGTTTTAACCTTCGATTCGGAATACTAAGACGAAATCGTTGGTTATGCCATTTGTTTTTTACAGTAAAGTAAGTTCACATGGGACAAATGACTGGAAACATGAGACAAAAAAAGAAATACAACTAGATTAAGCTGTTAGATGCAAAATGTTGACTTGTTTATGAGATTTTTGAGTTTGAGAGGCGCGTTTAAGGCTTTTTGGGTAGGTAGGCGAAAATTGGAGAGAATGGAAAACGCGGTGTTGGGTAGACTCTCGCCTATGCCCACCCTCCGGGGTTTTTTCGGTATAGGGGGGGTGTCATTATCTGCTCATTGCCGCTGATCTAAGGCCGTGGTCTCAACCTCCGCAACGATTTCTTGAAGCCGCTCGCAAAGTTCAGGATGTTTTGTAAGCCGTTGACGTACGAGGGTTGCAAGTTCGCCTTTGGCCTGGGCGACGGCCTCTGTTCGAATTGTCTCAAGTTTTCTATGTTCGCTTCTCGCCCTGGTAAGTCCAGCCAACGAGTTTGATAACTTATAGACTTCGCCTGAATCGACCTCATGAGCATCTAAATCAGCCATTGACGAAAGTTTCCGGTGAATCAATGCAATGGTCAATGAGATTGTTGAGTCTATCTGGTCGTGGTCTGCCTCGATAATAACGGCTTTCTTAGATACCTTATGGACAACTTGTGTCATTCAGATACCTCCGGTTTATCCAATTCAAAGCTTAGTTTTGGACGGTCAAATAGATTCCATAGAGCCGAATCAACGATGTGGCTCAGGCTGTATCCAGCCTTGTAAAGTTCCATGAGCCTGTCGTGCAGTTCGCCGTCAATCGTTGTTGTCAGCTTGCTCCGTCGGCCCCTCTTGGCTTTTTTCTCTATCGGTGCTCGTGGGCATAGTTCCATCATTTTCTATTGTCTCCCTGAAAGCTTGTATTCGGTCTGGAGTCTGTTTCTGAAGTTCGCCAATCATCTCCTGAAAAAGCGGGTGATCTTTGAGCGGTACCAGTTTCTTTCGTGCCATTTCGACCTCATGAAATAGGAGAGGCTTCTGGCCCCTCTTGAGCGTTTTTATGCCGCAAGCAATATTTGCATCGAACGGAGCGCAAACGGCTTCCCGTGTCGATTGTAGACTCCTTCTAGCTCAAGCTGTTTAGATATTTTACGGAGGCTGTAACCTTCGGCTTGCAAAGCCTTTGCTCTGGCTATTGTAGCTTGTTCAGAGGGATTCTCAACGACTTTTCCGTTTTCGAAGGTAAAACCATACGGAGCCTTCCCGCTGACTCTGTTTCCCTGTGCTTTTTTGTGAGCCAAAGCTGTGCGGGTTCTGTCTGATATTTTGCGCCGTTCGAGCTTTTTGATTGCAAGCTCTATGGTGGTAAAAAATTCATTCTCGCTTGTGGTAACATCAACGATCTTACTTTTTTCGACTTCGTGGAGGCTGACGCCTTTGCGGGTCAACATCTCGACCATCATTAGGCCGTCAATTGTTGAGCGGGTAAGCCGGTCGATATTCCAAACCAATATATGTTGAATCTTACGTTTTTCGGCAAGTTTAATGACTCGCTGGAGAGCGGGACGGTTTGTGTCTTTTCCAGACAATGCGTCAAGAGCTATATCTACAACCTGAAGCCCGTGGGCCGTTGCGTATTCGTTGCATTTAGAAATTTGACTATCCAAGCTGACTCCCTGCTCTGCTTGCTGTGCTGTGCTGACTCTCGCATAAATAACGGCTTTCATCGAACAACCTCCTCAATCTCGTTTCTCCCTGTGCCTCTAAAATAATTTACTCTTTATTATCTGTCAACACTTATTACGTCTTGTAAGGGATATACAGATTAAACTCTGTCTAATGACCGTTCAGTTATTAGACGGTTTTTGGGTATAAGATCGTGTTACTGATAGAGTAAAAACGGCTGAAAGCGTCTGTTTAAGCCGTAGGGTTTAAGTCGGTAGGTTTTCGTGATGAGCGCGTTCTGTGGTTGCTAGTCTTGCGCTTGGATTTTCAGGCACACGCGATTTGTCCAATTTGTGGCATTGTGTCGTTCCAGTTTAGGGGACTGACTCGCTCAGTCTTTCGTGTGGATATTCATACGATTTCGGCAACTGTCCCATCTAATTTGTCGTTGTGTTCGGTAGCAGTCTCAGTTTTTGTAAATCGTCTCGAATGCCTGATATTACTGTTCCGGTTGAATGTGGATCTGCTTAAGTGATAGCGTTAATTGGCGCTCTTACTGGACGCAACGTGTATCTATTGTCTCCGAATCCATCTGTGTATGCTCGCTGTCTCACCTTGCCGTTAACAATCCCGTCACTGGAAATTTCAAAAATTAGTCGCACTTTGCGCATTCATGTCTTAACAAAAAATTATCCTAAACATCAGATCCACAATATCTACATTTTATCGCATTTTTCTTTATCCTTTCAGCGCAAAAGGGACATTCCTTGGTATCCTGTTCCTCAACATAAGTCGAATCAATTATCCGCATCAGTTCTTTCTCGGAAATGCGATTATCTCTCCTCAGTCTCTCGGCTACAATACGAACTTCTCGATGGGAAAGGTTATGTCGAGTCGCAATTGCTTTACCGTCTAGACCACGCGATATAGATGAACTTATATAGTTGTCTAGTATAACGGGTGATAAGTTTTGTCCGTTGATTTTTGTCGATACAGACGATAGATCATTGACCTTCGGAAATGCGAGGACCAACAGACCGAATGGACCGAAGAGGCAGCCAATCAGAAACCACCCCACTGTGCTTCGATTCTTCTGCCCAGCAAATATAGCGCTAAATATCCCGAATAATATCCAGATGGCTACAAATTCCATTAATGGAAAAACCTCCTTCCCTTTAGATAGTAGATCACGGGTAGTCGTCTCAGCAGATATCCATAGTTGTGGTAGGGTCCATCTTTGCGAACAGTTACCGATTAAGATTTAGTTTGGCACCATTATCTAAGAGTAACTGCGTAACTCGTCTAAGGTCTGACTTGGAGGCCAGTGAAAGAGCAGTTTCTCTGTCTTTGTTTTTGTGGTTTAAGTCAATTCCTTTTTCAATATAAAACGTGGTTATTTGTAGCAGCGTTTCTTCGGATGAGGGTTTTTTAGTTTTGTCTCTTAAATGGCCTCTGAAAACCATGAGCAAGGCATTGTTCCCGCGCTTGTCCTGAGCACTAAGATCAGCGCCATTATCGACCAAGATTTTGATTACTTGTAACCTGTTTTCGTATGACGCAATTAGCAATGCTGTACTGCCATCCTTGCTTCGGATATTAACATTAGCTCCTCTGTCAAGTAAGAGTTTAAGTATTTCGAGAGACCCCGTTCTGGAACCCCAGAATAATGCCGTTTCTCCTGCATTATCTTGGGCATTAATATTAACACCGTTATCAAGTAATAGCTTGACGGACTTCAGATTTGTGCCGCAT
>JBFXII010000119.1:0-8129 GCA_050176095.1 Desulfomonilaceae bacterium | reverse complement strand
GTTTAAGATCCTCTGCTTTTATAAACTTCGCCATGCCGGTAAACATTTTGCGGAATCCAAGTCTTCTGTAGAAATCTTCTCTGCCGGGAATTGTGTAGAGAATGAAATTGCAGTTTGGCAAACCTGATACGATGCTCTTGATTATTTTTGATCCAATTCCTTTATTCTGTAAGTCAGGGGTTACCGCCACATCATAGATGGCTGCCTGATAAACTCCATCGGAAATGGCCCGGCCGAATCCAACGAGTTGATCTTTACGATAAGCGAAAACACAAATGTAACTATTGTCAAAGGCCTTCTTATGGACAGCAGGTTCATAATGAGCCATTCCTACTTCCCCAAGAGTGTTCGAAACTATTTCCCAGTCAGATTCGCTACATTCCTGTCTTATCTCAATTTCCATTAAGGTCTCTCCATTTGAGATTTTCGGATACTAATCCCACACAGGATTTCTTAATCTCCTTAGATCAATTCATGCAAGTAGTTTCATTTCCGCTTGGAGATAATACCGTGTTCAAAGTAAATTCATGGGTCGCTAAGATCGGCACAGGCTAAATCTTATCTCTACATCTGGGCACTATTCATGCGATTTCACATCGCGCCTACAATTGTGCTCACACTTAACTTTTCTAGTTCCACAACGAAAATACTCGAGTACGGAGGCTACGCGCTTCTCAACCGGCCCTCTAAATTACTTAAAGTATTCGTCATTATAACTAGTATGGTTATTAATAGAACAAAGAGTATGAGCAATGGTAATCTGTATAAACAAAATACTATAAATTATATATAAAAACTTTTCATAATTCATGGAACCTCATAAGAAGCATAGGTGTCATCAATACAGACAAATAATAGGAGGGCGCATATATGACAAAATTCAACCTGTCGGTCCCGGATGATCTCGCCGCTAAGATACAAATCAGGCGAGAGCAATTAGGCAACCTTTCTGCCATTTTCCAGGAAGCGATAGTTCAAAAGATCAAGTCACAAGAAGAATTTGAGGAGAGATTGAAAGGAGATCATGAAATGGAAGCAATAATTGAAAGATTGAAGAAGGAAAAGGCGGAGCTAGATAGAAATTACTTCTCTCTTGGAAAAGAAGATGGCCTTCGTTGGGCGAAAGCTGCGTCGTACAAGGATCTTGAGTATGCCAGGCGGTTTGACCCCCAGTCTAGCAGGGGAAATGTCTATGATCCGACGACAGCGCTTCATGATGACGTCTTGGGACATTACTTCCTCGACTCTATGAGATCCGACCCACTCACCGACCCATCGAATGACGAAGATGAGCTGAACGAAAATGCACGTAAGTGGATCGACGGTTGGGTAGAGGCAGTGCGCCAATTTTGGAAAGAAGTATCAGCCAAAATTTAGCAAATTCTAGAAGAGTGTTTTCTGAAGACAGACAGACCGAAGTGAAGCGGAATTCATGGGATAGATTGGAAGATCTCAAACGGAGGCAAAATCTGTTGAATTGGAGGAAAACACTCACCTGATCAACAAGTAGGCATTATTGGTAAGAACTCCATGGATTTGAGTTTGCCAACCTGAAAAGGTTAAGTTACCATGATACAAAGGGATAATAGTAGAATTAAAAGGTTATAGCGGACGCCAGGCAGACGAGCCAGGAAGGCGCGAGAAATGATTACGGGGGTCAGCCTGGCGTAAGATACTATGCGGCTATCGGTCAGACGAGGCAGCGTTTCAATACAAGCATAACAATAGTAAATTTGTAGGTAATACAGCTAAGGGGCTGTATCATTGGAATTTAGCGCTTCGAGTCTCTTATGGAAGCGACGTGTCATGTTCAATCCACTAAAAGTAACAGTGTAGGAGGAGGATCATGAAATACAAGATTGAGGAAATCGAAGGAATTGGTCCCGCTTATAGCGCCAAACTTGGGGCCGTTGGGATTAAGACAACGGATGATTTTTTGGACAAGTGCGCTAGCCCGGCAGGTCGCAAGGCAATGGCCGAAAAGACCGGGCTAAAGGAGAGCCAGATCCTGAAATGGACCAATATGGCCGACCTGATGAGAATTAAGGGGGTTGGCGAAGAATTCTCCGAGCTGCTCGAGGCCGCGGGAGTTGACACGGTGAAGGAACTCAAACGCCGAAATCCTGAAAACCTGGCGGCCAAAATGAAGGAAGTCAATGAGGAGAAGAAACTTACCCGAGCTGTCCCATCTCTAAATGAGGTAACTCGTTGGGTGGAACAAGCCAAGTCAATGGATCCGAAACTTACTTACTAAAGCTGGCGGATCCGATAGAGAACAGTATTTGAAGTCAGGATAGGGCCTCCGTCCTTGGCGCCTGTGCCCTTTTGGGCTGTTCAAGAGACAGGTGTGGCAGGCGCATACGCATTCCTTTGACCAAATGCTGAAAGTCGCTTCTAATTGGCCTAGCACGTCATTTCCGCACAACTATGGCTGGGCCAGAAACGAAGGGGGAGGAGTTTTCTAAAAACATTTCTATTTAAAGCACCGCAATGTTTTTATTAATCTAATTAAATTAGACTCTTAGGGGTTAGAACGATTGGGCTGGTTCTCAGGATGAAAACGTCGTTCATTTTTGAATATTGTTAATTTTTATGGACAGTTGACTAGTTTTCAGGTCGGCAAGGGAGGATATTATGATTCGTGCAAAAAATTGTTTTCTACTATTAATACTGACATGCTCACTTCTATTGGGAAATATTGCGATCTTTCCTGAACATCTTGGGGCGTGGGTTTCGGGAAAGGATTCCACGAGTTCTTCTCAGAGTTCTAATGATGGTTCCGGTTATTCAAAACCAACCACCAAGATATGGGGACAACGCAGCGGGGGCGGGGTATTTGGGCCGTCGTCCAGTCAATCGGTCTCAGGGGGATATACAAAACCAACTCCAAAGGCGGAAACAAAGATTCAGAAGTTCGGGAGGGACACTGCGCTTGAGAAGAAAGCTCTCGAACAGGAAATGAAGAAAAAAGCCAAGACATCCCTTGACGCTTACAAAGCCGAGCGCTCAAAATTCAGGCAGCCGGCGCCAAAACCACAGCCCAGCAAGTACGCTGATCATCCTGTTTATCAAAAATCCGAAAGCGGTCCTGGCTTTAATTATGAAGAACACTACAGGAAACGAGGGGATCACTGGAAACAGAAAGGTGTGGAATTACCTTCGAAGATGTATGACGGTCCTCCTTCATTTGGAATATGGGACGCCGCCTTTCTCTATGGGTTGCTCCAGATGGCCACTAGTAAGGATCATGCGGCTTTTGGCTATCATCACAAGGATGATCCCGGATATCAGGAATGGCGAAAAAAAGCCCAAGATAAGGCGGCTCAGGATGCCGATCTCAAGAAAAGGCTTGAAGAGCTTGATCGCCAGGTCGAACAGCTAAAAGCTCAAGGGGTAACGCCTGATAAGGGCTATTTACCTGAAACGGTCCCGGCCAGCCTGGCTGTGGCGGCCGAGGCTCTCGCATCAAAAAAGGGGCCTAAGCCAAAACTTCGGCTCGCGACCGGACAAAAGGACGCAATCTATTATGAATTCGGTCAAATGCTGAAAAAGGCCTCCACGGACGTTGACATAGAGGTTATTGAGACGGCAGGCTCAGTTGAAAATATTGAATTGCTCAAGAGCGGTAAAGCTGATGCGGCGCTAATCCAGTCGGACGTCCTTACCAAGCTCCCCCAGGAAAAGACGGAGCAGGTTGCGCTCTATCTTGAAGCCGTTCAATTGATAGTTAACAGGGAATCCGGGATTAAGAGCGTCAAGGACATTGATTCTACAAAACACCGTATATATGTTGGACCCAAGGGATCGGGCACTGCTGTGACATGGGCCGGCCTTTGTGATCAGGACGCGAAATACCGCCAGTTGCCGGTAGAATATGCGGATTACACGGCAGCTTTGGCTCAGGTGGCTGTTGATCCTAATGCTCTGATGCTGTTCGTTGGAGGGCTTAATAGTCCTCTGATCCGTGGGGCTGACCGGTATTCCGCTAAGTCGGGCAGTCTCACACTGGCATCAGTTGATGACTGGGACTTCAACGACAAGAAGGACCAAAACGGCAACAAAATTTACACCTTTGTCGAGATTGACAAGGGGGTTTATCCTAGTCTCCAGAAGGGAACACTCTTCAACAGGAAAATAGAAACCCTTTCAGTCAAGGCTGTTTTTACTTTAAAGACTGACTGGGTGGAGGCGAACGGGCCTTACGTCCTTGATGCTCTCACCCTGGCCATTGAGAAAATCAAGCCCCCATTAATCAAACTGGTTCACGGAAGACAATAACCGTGTATACTCCAGTTACGGCAAATTGTACGTGGGAAATAATTATAATGGAAATTGGTCAGGAGTTAATGCTGATAAGATCGGGCAGGGACAGTCGGTTGGCCTCCGAGAATCTCCCGGCGTATTAAAACGGACCACGATGTTTTCATGCTCAGTTGGTAAGACACAAGGCTACTTAGTATTTTTAACGCAGAAACTACGGAGGAATTGAAATGGCAGGACTATTGGATTTTTTAGCGGCATTCGGCAAGAAGCAAATCCAGGAGATGGGTGACAGCCTTACCAGGGCTATTGTAGCCTGGGACCCAGAGACCGCTACAGAGGCCGAAATAGAGGAGATGATTAAGGAACTGGACAAAATTACCGTTGAAGCGGGCAAGGCCAAAGCTGACTTTGAGAAAGAACAGAAAGAAGCTGAAGCGGTTCGCCGTAATTACGAACGTCACCTTCAAGCGGCGGAAATGATCAACGGCCAGATGGAGGCAGCGGAAAAGGGAGGAGATCTCGTAAAGGCTTCAGATCTTCAGTCCAGCCTCGGTAGGCTCCTTGACGATCTTGAAGCGCTAAAACCAGAATTGGAGAGAGAAGAACAGGAAGCTCGTGAGGCTAAGGACTTCTACGATGAGATAATGGTTCTTGCGAAGACATCCGCTGATAAAGTGAAACAGGCTCGAAAAATACTCGAAAATGCCCAGAATGCGATGAAAAGGGCTGAGATGGAAAAACGCCGTGCGGCTGACCGGGCTGCCAAGGCCGAGAAGCTTGCCGGATTGCGGAAAGATACTGGTGGTATGGGCATAGCCTTAGCCAGCATGAACAAACAGATGGAGTCGGCTAAAGCGCAAGCGGCTGCATCGGACCTCAAGGCGAAACTGCTTGCCCCTGATCAGACCAACAGGGACGAGAACATTCTTGCGGCCCTAAAACAGGCCGGCAGTTCGGCGCCTGGTCTGACGCTAAGCTCGAATGTCTCTGAAAGACTGGCTGCTCTCAGGAAAAAATAACCTGACAGTAGCTAACATGCTCAAACGTGGTAATATTGTCTGAGGCGGCTCTCGGATGAAGACTTTCATCCGAAGCCGCCAGTGACATGAACAAACCTGAATTCCTGATCTGGAGAGATGAGAAATGGCCTTTTGGGTCAGTTTTGGAAAAAAGCTGATTGAAAGAATGATTGAGGAACAGTTAACGCGGCAAGCGGCAAACAGGATTCTCAAGGCTAGATGTTTCGAGTGCGGTGAGCGGACACCTCTTGATGATTTGATGGAGGGTGTTTGTTCCTCATGTAGACAAAATCAGAGACATAAAAGTGATCACCGGTCAAATGAAAGGACGAACAATCAAAACCGGTCTATTGATCTCGAACAGGCATATCGCATACTGGAATGCTCTAAACACGACTCGAATGACCAGATCAAGAGACAGTACAGGCTTCTCATCAAACAATGCCATATTGACAGACTGCCCAAAGGATTACCGGATTATCTCGTCCAGGCTGCTAATCAAAGGTTCCGTGAAATACAGGGGGCCTATGAAATGGTCATGAGGTCCAGAAATTAGATGACGCTTTAGAAATAAGGTCTAAACGTATTCCGGGTCTTCTACCGCATGGCCTGCTTCTATAACCACGATCCTGTCGGAACATTCCACCACTGATTTGCGGTGTGATATAAATACCACAGTCATTTTTCCGCGTAATTCCTGCATGGCCTGAATTATCCGCATTTCATTGGCGGAGTCGAGGTTACTTGTGGCTTCGTCCAACAACAATAAGGTGGGTTTGCGTAGTAACGCTCGCGCCAGAGAGATCCGCTGGCGTTGTCCGCCTGAAAGTTTCACGCCACGATCCCCAACCACTGTCATGAGTCCTTCAGGAAGTTTTCTGACAAAATCTGCGGCGGAAGCCATTTCCAGAGCATTCCATATTTCCTGTTCAGAGCTACCGGGCGAAGCCCATAGCATGTTCTCCCTCAACGTCTCATGGAACAACAGGCTTTCCTGGGGAACATAACCGACTGATTTGCGCCAGGCATGCAACATACTTCCTTCTAACGGATTTCCGTCAATGAGCACCTGACCTTTGTCTGGGACCAGCAAACCAATCAACAAATCGGCAAAAGTGCTCTTGCCTCCACCCGACGGCCCCAGAATGGCCGTAGTCTCCCGAGCCCTTATGAACAGATTCAGATCACGGAGAACATAGTTCTCGTCTTCTTTGTTATACCTGAAAGAAACATCCCGGAATTCGACGCATCTTTGCAGTTCTATCGCATGAACGTGATCGTCTACCTGCGGTTCCTGAGCAGCGTCAAATTTGCTTTGCATCTCCATGACCGCCTTATAGGCCGGCAGCATATTTAAGGTTCCCTGCCATGTCCTTTGCATCCAGGAGAACATTGGCACTAGGCTGGCGAACAGGAAAAGCATTATCAAAAGATTCGATACGGGAATTTTTAGGATTTGGAGGCCTACAAAAAAGAATATGGCCACAACCACAACGCCACCGATCTGGTAATACATACCGGTGGAAGAAAGGATGCCGGCAAAACGGTTGGCCTGTCTCTCAAGGTTCCGGCTCAGCGAACAAAAACTGTTGATGTGCCGGTTTTCAGCTCCAAAGCTCCTGGCCACCTTCATTCCGGTTAAATGATCCATCAGGACGCTGAACAGGCCGGCCATTGTCTGACGCCATTCCTCGCCGAGTTCGTAAGATCTTCGATTGAGCGGCCTCAGGATAAGTAACAATAGTCCGGAACTCACTATGGCCACGCATGAAAGTGGGAACGACAACATCATGGCTATACCTATATGGACAATTACAACAAAGATAGTGCTGATTAACGCGAAAAGGCCATACGTGGCATTGTCAATGGTCGTGAGATTTGAAGTCATCACGTGATTGATGTCGGATCCTCTTATTTGGATGAAATTTAGCCACTGGACGCGGGCCATGGACCTGAACAGGTCATCGCGAAGCTTACGGGTAAAAGCGTGAGACAATTTTGAATTAAGTATCGTGGACCATTGTTGTATAACGGCGTATATGGAGACAATTCCTACATATACACCCAGAACAACCGGTAAGTTCAGCGGAAGGCCCGTATAGTGCCACGCCTTTCCAATAACAGCGACTATTCCCTCAGGAGCCGCATCTCCAATTCCGATGAGTTGAAGGAAAGGGATGAGCATAAGTAATCCAATGCCCTGTGTGAGACCCATTCCGACTAACACCCCTATGGCCACATAGGCCCGGGCCCCTGCCTGATTGAACAGGTCCTTCAAATATTCCAAAAACAACTGGTTTTGAGAGTAATTGCCCAACAGATGTTCCCTTTAGTGAGTAATCACATTCGTATCACAATCTGCTCAAACTAATTCCAGCCAACTTTAACATGCCAGGCAAAGGAGTTCCATCGAATAGATTTATCCTATGTCAGGTTAAATTGCTGGGCATCCATTCGAATATCTGATTATATGTCTGATCAGGATCATACTGCTCAATTCCATGGGCCTCGACTTGGATACTATAGCGTCTCGAAAAAGTCTTTCCGGAATGACATAATAATTCAGTACGGCAATTCGTTATTACTTTCGAGTTCCGCCACCACTTTTCAAGACGCCAATCAGGCAAGCCATTTCAGTAGCATTTAGTTATAATGTTTTATGGATTGTCAAATATATATAATATTAACGTTGTGTTAACACAAGGAGTTGTTTCATTAAAAATGATCATTAGGAATATCGTGTAAAGCTCAGGGACGGTAGGACGGTAAAATTGCAGAAAAACTTTCAAAAATAAAAAAAAAATAGAACAACGATGAGTCAAGCATGCCGAGTAACTCATAGACAGA
>JBFXII010000118.1:0-8146 GCA_050176095.1 Desulfomonilaceae bacterium | reverse complement strand
CGAGAGGCCAGGAAAGAAACGTCGGTGTGCTTATCAAGTTTCTTCTCGTCCTGATCACTCTGATTACCCTGTTCTCTGTAGCCTTTCATTTTGTCATGCTTTCCGAAAATCGCGAATTCAGTTGGATTACCGGTTTTTATTGGACTCTCACTGTTATGTCTACCCTAGGTTTTGGGGACATAACATTTACCAGCGATCTGGGTATGTTGTTTTCTATTGTCGTGCTGCTATCCGGTCTCATTTTCCTCCTGACCATGCTACCGTTCATTTTCATACGTTTTCTGTACTTACCGTGGCTAGAATCCCACACGAAAGCCCGTGTGCCTCGTGAATTATCCCAAAAGACGGAAAACCACATAATCCTGAGTAATTATGATCCAATCGCAATAAACCTGGTCGAACGGCTCAAGCAACATGACTACGGATACGTCATCTTGCTCCAGGACACACAGCAGGCGCTGGAACTCCATGATCTCGACTACAATGTAGTCCTGGGTGACTTAGGCGATCCTGAAACGTACAAGAGAGTCAGAGCACAAAAGGCTGCGCTTCTTTTTGCCAATGTCGACGACATCGTAAATACAAACATAGCCTTCACTGTGAGAGAGATTTCACGAGATATACCGGTTGTGGCAAATGCCGATCTTGATGAGTCTGTAGACATTCTGGAACTGGCAGGAAGCACTTACGTTTTTCAATTCATGAAAATGCTTGGGCAATCTTTGGCTAGAAGGGTGCTTGGAGCCAGCACAAGAGCCAATGTGATCGGCGCCATTGATACCCTTGTCATTGCTGAAGCTCCCATGATGCGAACTCCACTCGTGGGACAGACATTACAGCAAGCCAATTTGCGCGGACTGGTCGGGATCACGGTAGTAGGTTTGTGGGAAAGAGGCAAATTTCAAATTCCAACGGCTCAAACACTGATTGGCTCCTCAACGGTTCTCCTGTTAGCCGGCTCAACAACACAACTTGAAAATTACGACAAACAGTTTGGCCATTTCCAAAACCACCGTGCGCCAATATTGATTCTCGGTGGTGGAAGAGTTGGAATCGCCGCTGCTCAGGCCCTGGAGGAGCGCAAAATCGAATACCGGATCATCGAAAAGGAACCATCGCTTGTAAAAGGCGACCATTATGTGCTTGGAAGCGCCGCTGACATCCATACCTTGAGAAAGGCCGGAATTCAGGATGCCCCCTCTGTCATCATAACCACCAGAAATGACGCCACCAACATCTACCTCACCATCTATTGTCGTAAACTGCGCCCCGATATCCAGATCATCAGCCGAGCCAACTTCACAGCTAATATCTGGAAGCTGCATGAAGCAGGAGCCGATTTGGTCATGTCATACTCGTCCATGGCAGCCAATGTGATAATGAGCCTCCTCAAACCAGGTGAACAAGTGATGCTGGCGGAAGGCCTGAACGTTTTCACTGTTGAAACACATCCCTCCTTGATAGGCAAAACACTCGCAGAAAGCCATATACGAAGGGAAACCGGTTGCAATCTGATCGCCGTTCACGACAAGGATGAAATGATTATCAACCCGGATCCATCCTACCGTTTCCGTGAAGGCAATGAACTTATCATCGTAGGCACAACCGATGCAGAACGAAACTTTTTCAAATTGTTTCCGGGACTAACTAAACGAAAACGTTCCTAGGAAGGATGACAGGGCGATACTATAGTGATCATGAATTGCTAAATTAATTGAAACAATTTGCGTGTCGATCAAATACCAAGATAGGCGCTTTTTACGGCTTCATCCTTCAGGAGCTGCTGGGCATTGCCTTCCAAAACGACACTTCCCGTCTCCAGAACATATCCGCTATCCGCTATGGTTAGGGCTAAATTAGCATTTTGTTCTACCAGCAATATACTAACCTGTTTCTCGTTTATGACCCTTATTATTTTAGCAATAGTCTGGCTCATGATTGGCGACAATCCCGTAGAAGGCTCGTCTAACAATAGGAGCCTGGGTGAAGACATCAGCGAGCGACCAATTGCAACCATCTGTTGTTCTCCTCCGCTCAGACTACCGGCCTTTTGCCTGATTCTCTGCTTGAGCACAGGGAAGTATTGAAATATTGCGTCGAGATCCTTCTGAGTTTCGCCGCCCCATTTTCTCAAGTACGCCCCCATGGAAAGGTTTTCACCAACGGTCATTTCGGGAAAAAGTCTCCTGCCTTCAGGAACATGGCTGATACCCAGTTTGACTATTTCTTGGGGAGATAGGTTATTGATGGGCTGCCCTTGAAAAATTATTTCCCCTGAGTTGCAAGGTTCCAATCCTGAAATGGTTTTTAGAATTGTGCTCTTGCCCGCCCCGTTCGCCCCGATCAGGGCAACTATTGATCCCGTGGAAACGCTGAAAGAAACGTTCCTTACTGCAGCGACCTTCCCATAGTTGACGTCTACCCCTTTAACATTGAGTATCATGCCTGAATCCCCAAATAAGCCTCTATTACAGCAGGGTTCTTCATCACCTCAGTAGGAACTCCTTCGTCCAACTTTCTTCCGAAGTCCAGAACTACTACCCGGTCGCAAACATTAGTCACAGCTTTCATATTGTGTTCAACCAACAGAATTGTCGTGCCTGTAGACCGAATTTTTTGAATTCGTGACAGCATGTCTCTAACTTCATCCTGATTCATTCCCTGGAGGGGTTCATCCAGAAGCAACAATTTCGGCTCCGCCGCCAGCGCAATTGCCATCTCCAATCTTCTCTGCTGTCCGTGCGGAAGATTGTTGGCCAAATTATCGATCTGATCTGTCAGATCCAGAAAATCAATAACCTTAGTGGCCTTTTCAACGGCATCGGCGTCTTTCTTTCTAATATGTGATTTCGAGTGCAAGAACTGGAAGAAGCCTATTCCTGAATTGTGGTGAGTGCCAAGGATGACGTTCTCCAGCACTGTCATCTCGTGGAACACGTTGGTGAGCTGAAAAGTCCGAACAGCTCCGAGACGAGCAATGCGGTTTGGCTTAAATCCAGTGATACGGGTTCCCTCAAAAACTATGTCGCCATCTGAGGGTGAAAATGCTCCCGTAATCATGTTGAACACCGTGGTCTTACCTGCTCCATTAGGACCTATCAAGCCCAGGATTTCACCCCGGTCAATGTAAAAATCGAGCCCGTTCACAGCCACAAGACCACCAAAACGTTTGGTAAGATTATCAACCTGCAGCAGTTTCATTTTGTCAGGCCTTACTTTCCTGATCCTGAAGCATCTGGAAACCTTAAAAATATAAATCTGGGAACGCTGATCAGCCCTTCGGGCATAAAGCGGATTATTCCCACTATTATCAGCCCGTAGACTAGCAGTTCATAAAAACCAAGTTCACGAAGGAAAAAATGTGACAGCACCATCAAGAATGTGGTTCCGATCACTGGTCCAACTACCGTGCCCATTCCTCCCACAACGACATAGGCGATCGGGGCCAAGACACTGTGAACAGCAAAATCTGTAGGTGTTATGATTCCAACAAAGTGAGCATAAAGACTGCCAGCAACACCCGCAAAAAAACAACCAATAGCCACGCCCAAGATTTTGAACTTCATCGAGTTAATCCCGATGGACTCAGTCAGGCTTTCCGATTGGCTAATGGCCCAAAAAATCATTCCTGTCCTTGATCTGTCAATCCGACTCAAAATAACAATCGACCCCAAGGTTATTAACAGGATCAAATAATAAAATTCGATCTTCGAATCAAACGAGATCTTTATTAGGCTTCCCAGCTCTATGCTAGGCCTTGGTATGTTGGTGAGCCCCGGAATTCCCCCAAAAATGCTAATCCCAAAATTGCTTAGAAGAATCCTGATCAGTTCCGCAAAGAGAAATGTGAAGAGAAGAAAGTAAGCTCCTTTGAACCTCAATGTCAGCAACCCGATCAAGAGCGAAATCGCAGCAGTAATCAGTGCAGCTACTGGTAATGCGAACCAGAAAGACAAACCCACCCTGGTCATCAGCAGGGTTGACGCGTATGCTCCAATACCCATGAATGCCGATTGGGCAAGATTGAGCTCACCTATGTTCAGGATTGCGTTGAGACTTGCAGCAAAGATTATGTTGATTCCAATAAGGCAGAGTATGTGAAAAACGTAGGTCTCCTGAGTTAACCAGGGCATCATCACCAGAGCAACCAGGGCAAGTATAATCAAGATAGCTTCGATTCCTGTTTTCTTAGGCATGGCCTAGCAATCCTTTTGGTTTAAGTATCAGAATCAGAATTATGATGCTGAAAGTCAAAACCATCACCGTCGGAACGCTGAAAAAAAGACATCCAAAACTCTCAACAAAACCCAGCACCAAGCCTCCAAGCATAGCTCCCGGAACGCTTCCCATTCCACCCAGGATTACAACCAGAAAAGCCTTCAGGATTACTTCTCCGCCCATGTTTGGACTAATACCAAAAATAGGAGCTATCAATGCCCCGGAAATAGCTGCTAAACCACACCCTATGCCAAAAGTCAGAGCCGTAATCCGATCTACAGAAACCCCCTGCAGCGCCGCAGCCTCCTTATCCTGAGCTACGGCTCTTATTGTCATTCCCGTTTTCGTTTTTAAAAGAAACACGTTCAACAATCCGACAAGAGACAGACCAATAATTATTGTAGCGAGCCTTTCAACTGTTATTACAACCCCCGACATACGTATAATTCCCTTGAAGGCAGATGGAACATTCTTGTCGAGATCTCCAAAGGCTATTATTGCAAGCATCTGAAAAACCCAGGCTAACCCTACCGCTGCTATAAGGGATGTGAGTTCCAGTTTTGGTCTCTTGGTAAGAGGCCTGAAAATGAACTTCTCCAGGATCACTCCCAGCGCTCCGACAATAACTGCCGATAAGACCAGGGTAACAAAGAAGTTTAGTCCGAAGTGGCCGAAAAAATAGTAGGCCACATATCCGCCGAGCATATACATCTCACCATGAGTGAAATTAACGATCCCCAAGATTCCGAAGATCAAGGTAAGTCCCAGAGCAATAAGAGCATAATTGACCCCTAACATGACCCCATTCAGACCGCCTTGAGCCAACAGAGACCATTCCATGAAGGACCTCACATTACTTGAAGAAAATAGCTCCTACCGTTAATCCTAGAATTAGCGGTTCAATGACCTATATAAGTGCTCGACGGATATCTTCCAGCAAATAACCCTTAATATTCTGGCAGCCCAAGTCCAGGCAGAGGCAGCCACTCTATTTCTTACACTTTGCCTGATCTAGCCTGAGATAGCATCATCTGATGAACAAACTGTCGATCAATGCCATACTTCTGTTTGCCAAGTAAAACCATAGGGCCAAAGGAAGTATCGAACTTGTGAGTCTTTTCAACTTCTTTTGCGACTTTATCAGTGTCTATTGTGCCAGTCTTTTCCATTGCTCTGGTAAAGATTTCCAGCATTGCATAGGATGTGACGTGGTGCGGAGACAATGGTTCTTTAAATTTTTCAAAATATCTTTTTGCCAAGGCTCTTGTTTCAGGTGTGCTTTTCGGTCCATTCAAATCCTGGCCGTACGCAAACAGTAGACCCTCGGCGGCCTCATCTCCGCAAAGCTTGACGATTTGAGGTGGGTTAGTGCCACACGTCCAGGCCTTCTCCCCCTTGTAACCCAATTCATTTAATTGCTTCACAATGACAGAACCATCACCAGGAGCGCTAACTGCCACATCAATTAGATCAGGTTTTGAGGCAAGTATCCTGGTCAAAAACGGATACATGTCTTTTGTGCCACGTTCAAAAAGCTCTTCAGCGATTATTTCCATACCGTTATTCTTTGCAGCTTCCCTAATTGCCGCCGCAGTGTCCCACCCGCTGGTATCATTGGGATTGATCTGCGCTACCCTCTTGATTTTTGGTTTGTTCTTGGCGATCCAGGCATACATTGCCGGAGCAATCTCTTCCTGAGAAACAGTCTGCCTGAATGAAAATGGTTTTTCTGGTCCTATAATATCTTTCCCCCACCACAGACTGGTGGTAACCACCTTTGCAGGTTGAGTTACGGGCAGCACTGCCATCCCTGTGGCAGCGATGACTCCGCCAATCAGATAATTTATCTTGTCCTGAGACACGAGCTTCGTAGCGTTAGCTGCTGCTTCGGATGGTTGTCCTTTGTTATCGTAGGACACGGTCTTGATCTTATAAACGTCCTCTCCCACCTTAAGACCACCTTTTGCGTTTATATCCTCAGCAAAAAAGTCATTCATCCTGGAAAGTCCAAGTCCCCAACCAGCAGCAGGCCCGGACAATGGCAAGGTTGTTCCGATTACCAGGGTCTTCTCTGCAGACCATGACGGGGTAACAATAGCGCCCATGGCAAAAAAGCAAAAAAGAACAACGGCTAACACTCGGCGTACAGCTCTCGGCTTCATGTCAAACTCCTTTAAAATATAGAGTATTTCGATCTTACAATACCGGTAATACCGGACATCGTGATCCTATATGCTATTGATTCCGAACCCTCACTAATGGCGTCTTGTATACAGTTCTTGCAATGGTTCCCGGTTCTACCAGCGTGGCGTTTATGCGAATTGTCAGAAGCTCCCTCACCTTATTCTCGATGTCTTTTTTCAGTTTCTGCAAATCCCCCGACAAGTCATGGATTTCAACGTCAACGGGAATAGGATCGTCAAAGCGAACCTGGTGGGCAGTATCTTTAACAATCTGGACATATCCTGTAGTTACAGGCTCAAAGTGTTTTAGTATCACGTCACGAATGGCTGATGGAAAGACGTTCATTGCCTTGTAAATTAGCATGTCATCCACTCTTCCAATACACCTGATCCGAGGCGCAGTCCTTCCGCAAGAGCATTCCATACCCTCAATACGAATAAAATCATGTGACGCATACCTTATTATGGGAGTAGTGTCTCTCAGTATGGTCGTGTAAACCGGCTCCCCACATACTCCGGGCTCCCAAGGGAGATGTTTACCTGTGTCCGGATCTACAAGCTCGACCATCACATATTTTCTGGCGCTAAAATGCATTCCTGATTCATTTTTACATTCTGACCACATCCCGGGCATTATGTCCGCCAACCCCATAATTTCCCTTACTGTTTCAGCCCCCCAGAGGTCCTTGATTTTCCTGCGTATAGACTGTTCCGAAAGTCCCGACTCACCCCCCCCAAGAATTTTCTTCAATCCAAGCTGCCTAGCAGGAATCCCGATGAATTCCTCACAATGTTCAGGAAGGTATATATCAAAGGAGGTTGTCCCTAGAAGAGCAGTACAATGAAGATTTCTAAGGGTTTCCAGTAGTCTGAGCGTTGTTAATCCACCAGCCCAAGCAACCATGGCTCCAATGTTCCTCAATCCCCCAAAATAAGGCTCTCCACCCGCAAAAATAGGTGTTCCAACCACATGCGCCACTATATCTTCTTTTCTGATACCGGCAGTGTAAGTGAAGTTCGCCAGCGCATCCTGCCAGCGGGCTAAGTCTTTTGCCGTAATACCGTAATAAACCGGTCGACCGGTTGTGCCGGAAGAAGAGATTACCTGAACTATGTCCTCTGTTTTCGCAGTCTGAATTGTTCCCAAAGGATACTTTGATGATGACTCCATCTGGGCGCTGCGGACATGATCCTTCGTCATCAGGGGTAAATCTATTAAAGCCTCAAAAGATGAAACATTACTGATGTTCTTAAGATGGCTGCTGTAAAAATCTGAATTGGTCTTCACATAGCTAATCAGATCGTTTGTTTTTTCCAGCCAGTAGGATTCCGTGGCGGACCATGGCATTTTGTCAAATTCGCTGTCCCAGTATTCTCCCATCTTTCTTGGACCTCTCAATGGATTTGAGAAGAGTCAATTTAACTCTTGTCATGAGTTTTGTTTTTTGAATTCCTCAATAAAATCCTTGACCATAAGTTCGAGTGAATATGAAGGCTCCCATCCCCATTCGGCCTTGGCGCAATCTCCCTTAATGTATCGAGGGATTCGTTCCAAAATTTTCATGGCCGATTCAGTGGGCCGAAAGGTAATGTTGGCAGAGGGGTAATATTTTTGAACCTCATGAAGAAGTTCACTGGCAGTTGGGGCCGGCATTATCTGACCCACGCCGTATATTCTAGTCTTGACTCGATCTTGGGGAGCATCCGCCAGCATTTCGAGACTCTTCACAGCATCCTTGATGTAG
>JBFXII010000117.1:0-8170 GCA_050176095.1 Desulfomonilaceae bacterium | reverse complement strand
TATAGAGAGGATAGAGGCTCTTTCCCTTAGGGCTCAGACTCATCTTAAGGAACTAAACATGACCAACGTCGTCTTCGGAGTTGGTGATGGAACCCTGGGCTGGCCAGAAAAAGCTCCTTTTGATGCAATACTTGTTACTGCGGGTTGCCCTGCTGTTCCTGAGACTCTCTGTGATCAATTAGCTGATGGCGGAAGGTTGGTAATTCCAGTAGGAGACCGTTTTTCGCAAACACTTAGAAGAATAGTTAAGTCAAATGGTATCCTGAAATCTCAAAATTTTACGCCTTGCAGATTCGTTGATCTGATCGGTCGTTACGGATGGCCCGACTAGATGGTCATCGCTGAGGAATTTTCCACCAATTAAAATTGGAAGATGATGTTTCTTGGGTTACCGTTCCTACGGAAAATGTTTAATTGCAATCTTTGAATATAAAGATATCCGCTCTCCTAATTATCTGCTTTTTTTCATTGGCCTTGTCATGTGGTTGTCCGAGACGTGCCGACTTGGCGCATCAAGCTGATAGTCTGACGCCAAATATAAGCTCATCAATTCCAGTTAGCGGATCTTATCACAACGTCGTTAAGGATGAAAACCTATCGAGGATTGCCAAGAACTATGGGACAACAGTTAGGCTGCTGGCAGAACTAAACAATCTAAAACCACCCTATCTAATAAAAGAAGGCATGAGGATATTCATTCCTGGCAACGGTTCGGAAACTCCACCCGAAAAAAAAGAAAGTGTGGAACAGGAAGTTGAGTCGCCCGAAGAGGATAAATCCAAGTTATCCTGGCCGGTAAAAGGGCTGCTTGTATCTGAGTTCGGTGTTAGGGAGGGAGCTCTACACAACGGAATTACAATAAAAGCCCAAGAGGGAACGAAGGTCCTTGCGGCTGAAAATGGTAAGATCGGATATGTTGGTTCGATACCAGGATATGGAAAAGTTATCCTGATTGAACATTTTGACCATCCACAAAAGCTGGTTACCGTTTATGCCCATCTCAAAGAGACTCTAACGGTTAAAGGTAAGGTGGTTAAACGAAAGGAAGCCATTGGAACTGTCGGAAATTCAGGAAGAGCCAACCACCCTTCGCTATATTTTGAAGTAAGGACTAATTCGAAGCCAAGAAATCCACTTTTTTTTCTAACTCGCACTGATGAACATTAGATTTTGATTCAATGAAGCTTTGGGGGTAGAGAACATGTTGGAAAATTTTCAGGTTACTATCGGTAATTTGGTTATTAAAGGTCCTTTTACTATCCCATCTGGAATAATAACCACAACCCCTTCAGTAATTTCAAGGTTGGCCAGAGACGTGCCGACTTTAGGTTTCCTGACCACTAAGACTATAAGCATAGAACCACGAGCAGGTTATAGAGAACCTATCATTCATGAATATTATCCTGGATGTTTCATTAACGCTGTTGGATTGGCAAATCCAGGCGCACATGCTTTTCTGGAGTCCATGGAGACTCTGAGGCCACTACATGAAAACAAGCCGCTCGTTATTTCAATTATGGGGTCTTCTCCGGAAGAATTTTTAAAATGCGCCAAGATACTTGACCCAATAGCCGATGCTTTTGAAATAAACCTTTCCTGTCCGCACGTTAAAGGCGCCGGACAATCGGTAGGATCTGACCCCGAGCTAGTTAAGACCATAGTAGGTCTACTCAAGCAGAACCTGAACAAGCCAGTAATTCCGAAACTATCCCCGAATATAAGCAATTTTGAGGAGATTACGGTTTTATGTGAGAGGGAGGGGGCCGATGGCCTGACACTCATAAATACCGTTGGACCTGGAACAGCATTGGACCTGGAAGGTTTTCCCGTTCTATCTAACGTTAACGGGGGAATATCAGGAGGAGCCATAAAGCCGTTGGGTTTGAAACTCGTCAGAGAGGCGGCTGAGTTAGTAAAAATACCGATAATCGCATGTGGTGGGATTTCGGAACCTGCAGATGTACTAGCATACAAAAGTGCAGGAGCTTCCTTGTTCGGAATAGGGTCTTCAATGGCTTTTCTCGAAACTTCTAGAATTCCCAGTTTTTTAGAATGGCTTGCTACTGGACTTGATGGAGGGGATTACAAGGAACTACTACACAATGACCCTCCAATACGTCGACGAACTGACTACAAGACAGCAAGGGTAGTATCAAACTTCCCAGTTTCAGAAAATATGTTTGAATTGAGTCTTGATGTTGATGTCCCATGCGATCCTGGTCAATTCTTCTTTCTAAGAATTCCATATGTGGGAGAAAAACCTTTTTCTCCAATGAACGCCCAACCTTTGACTTTCCTAGTAAGGGCTGTGGGACCTCTTACTAATGCTCTTCGGCAGCTCATGCAAGGGCGTAAGTTACAGTTGAGAGGACCGTACGGACGTGGTTTCCCTAAGCCTAGAGCTGACGCCAAGTTGATAATGATAGGAGGTGGAACTGGAGCAGGTCCTATAATTATGGCAGCAAAAAAGTTTGCAAATTACAGTCCCAAAGTATTCTTGGGTTTCTCATCTAATATTGAGATCAGCCCAAGTCAGCAACGAGGCCTATGGCCTGAAAACGCCCTTATTTCAATAGATTCTCGCGGTAACCCCGGTCAGGTAATTCAGGATTTGTCTGAAGAGATGTTCCAGAGAAGAGACGACTTTTGTGACTCTACGGTATTTGTGTGTGGACCCAAACCTATGATGGAATCAGTTTTGGTTCTCCTGAAGGACTTCACCCCGGCTAAAAATATCTACCAGGCGCGTGAAGACATCATGAGGTGCGGGATAGGTATCTGTGGCAGTTGCGGAACCCCCTCTGGATTGCGATCTTGTGTTGATGGGCCGGTGATAAACGTTGGTTAAAGTCACGTGAACATATTGAGCCGACAGTCCCAGTTTGATTATTTTTCAGAATCTCTTCTGTCACTTAGAAAGAATCAGACACAAATAAAGCAAAATGTTTGAACAACAATGGCGCATTATTTTTTTGAATTTTTAAAAATCATTGGGAGGTGAAATGTAAATAGTCATCATGTGGAGTCATAATTATTCAGTCCTAATAACTAGTTGCGGTTTATAAAGTGATTTATTAATAACTGACGAGTAAGTAAAAAATGTTGGACAAATATTTCATATCAAATTAATATAATGAATCATGAAACAGAAAAAACTATCATCTGAAGATCGCAAGGCTCAGGTTTTGGCTGCCGCTAGAACCCTATTCGCAAAAGAGGGTTACGCCGAGGTCACTTTGGATGACATTGCCGCCCAAGTGGGAGTGAGCCGCCCCAGAATCATTCAGTTGTTTGGCTCCAAGCGTAACATTTATGAGACTATAGCCGAAGCGGCATATAGCTCTCATCCTATGGATAAAGATTTGATTGAGCCGATGCAGCGCATTGATGATTACGGAGTGTTCAAGGCATTTGCAGGGCACATCCTTAAGCATACAGTTGGTCGTGAAGATAGGGAAATATTCAAGATCCTCATGTATGCCAGGCTGCGGGAAGATAGTTTTCATCGAACTCATTTCCACAAAAAAGACACCCTCATGATCGGGCGCCTAGCGGAATATGTCGAACAGCGCGTCAAGGATGGCGTTTTCCGTGAAATGGATCCACGTGTTATCATATATTGTTATCAAGCTATGATCTCTAATCTAGCGATTTACAAGAATGTCATGAAGACTATGGATTTTGTTACAATAGAAGCCTTGAGTGATGAATGCGCGAGGATTTTTTTGGACGGTGTCAGAGCCGGTTGTCCGACAACAGTTGAAAACCTGCAATAAACTTGAATCGTCCTGCGCAAAATTCCAACGTAATTGAAACTTCTCATCCGACCGTTCTATGATCTGAGCGTAAGGAGCTGCTATAAACCTCGGACAAAAGAACTGTTTCCTCTCAGTCTCGATGTTACGAGGAAAATTGGAGAACAATTTATGAAGAGTAGGTTCATAGATTTGAGTATAGCAATCGAGTCTGGATTACCTAGTGATCCTCCCATGATGATCCCCAAGATAGATTATTCCGATCACAGTGCAGGCGCTGAACAGATGAAGCAATTTTTTCCAGGATTGACGGAAGATCAGCTTCCTGGAGGTCTAGGTTGGGCGATGGAGTTTATCAGTCTGACCACACATAGTGGCACACATCTCGATGCTCCTTATCATTACCATCCCACAATGGACAAAGGTGTTCCTGCTATGACTATAGATCAGATTCCTCTGGAGTGGTGTTTCAGTGACGGGATAATACTCGATTTTAGTCATAAGGCCGATGGCGACCGAATTACGATTAAGGACCTTGAAGCCGAGCTTGATAAAATTGATTACGAAATAAAGCCATTAGACATTGTTTTAATTCGTACTGGGGCCGATAGTTACTGGGGAACGCCCGAGTATTTGGTCAAAGGTTGTGGAATGGACAGGGAATCCACGCTTTTTCTAACTCAGAAAGGTGTTAAAGTGGTTGGCATTGATGCGTGGAGTTGGGATAGGCCTTTGCCATATCTGGCCAAAGAATTCTCGGAAACTGGTGATCCGAGAGTCATTTGGGAAGCCCATTTTGCCGGTATAGATGTCGGCTATTGTCATATGGAGAAGATGGCCAATCTGGACGCTATAGGAAGGCAAAGAGATTTCAAGGTTTGCTGCTTTCCTGTTAACATAAAACGAGCCACGGCCGGATGGGTTAGACCTGTGGCAATTGTTGAAGAAAACTAGTCTCGACTTATCCCTGTTGGGTCAGTAGGATTTAACGAATTCTGGATTAGCGTTTTTCCAGCTCATAGCGGGATCTTTTGTCAACCAATGAAATGGCACAGCTGTTTAGCCTTTCTTGTGACAGCACAAGTTTTTTCACATTAAATTAAGGCTGCCTGAGGTGGAGTTGTCTGTATCAGCAACATTGTCTGGTCATGACATTGATAAGAGCTTTGGAGGGCTTAAGGCTCTTTCCAAGTTCAGCTTTGAGGTCAAGACAGGCGAAATATTGGGTCTGATCGGTCCAAACGGGTCCGGTAAAACTACCCTTTTCAATCTAATTTCGGGTTTGTTTCATCCAGATTCTGGCAAGATAGAATTTGAAGGGGCCAACATAACTCAAGAATCACCTCATTTAATAGCTTCTCTTGGTGTAGCAAGAACTTTTCAGATAGTCAGACCGCTGCGTGATCTGGATCTGATTGAAAATGTTGCCATAGCTGTAGTTTATGGACGAAATGGAATTTCCCAAATGCAAGTAGCCCGGGATAAGGCATTTGAAATTCTTAAAATTACGGGATTATCCCATAGGGCTCGACGTTATCCGGGAGAGTTGGCGCTTGAGGATCTAAAAAGGCTGGAAGTCGCTCGCGCTCTGGCATCCAATCCTAAAGTGCTGCTTCTCGATGAGGTCTTTGCTGGCCTTAACCCAAAAGAAATTTCGACTGCGATCGAGCTGGTGTACAAGATTAGGGAAACCTACAGGGTAGCCATAATCATGATTGAGCACGTTATGAAAGCCATCATGACTGCCTGTTCGCGTGTTATCGCTCTGCATCATGGAGTAAAACTTTGCGACGCTTCCCCGATGGATGTTGCCAATCATCCCGAGGTTATAAGAGCTTACTTGGGCGAAGGGTATGCTGGAAATTAAGGGAATAAATGTTAGTTATCAACAACATCAGGCGCTTACAGATGTTTCGATGGTTGTTGAGAAAAACGATTTTGTGGCTTTAATTGGATCCAATGGCGCAGGTAAAAGCACCCTAATTAACTCTATCTCAGGACTCAACAAAGTTGATCTCGGTTCAATAGCTTTCGAAGAGAAAATTATTTCCAATTTAGCTCCTGATTATGTCTCATCACTCGGCGTTATACAGGTCCCAGAAGGAAGAAAGCTGTTTCCGCAAATGACGGTTGAGGAAAACTTGGAAATAGGCGCTTACTTACCGGAACCGAGGAAGATGTATTCTAGGAATCTGGGTAAGATGTTCGAGTTGTTTCCTCGGCTTAAAGAGAGACGTCGCCAGAGATCCGGAAGTCTTTCCGGCGGTGAACAGCAAATGTTGGCAATTGCGCGGGCTCTCATGGCTCAGCCCAAACTCCTTATGCTGGACGAACCATCCCTCGGTTTAGCTCCGATTGTAACGCTAGAAATATTTAAAATATTACAAGAGCTTAACGAAACGGGCCTTTCGATTCTCCTGGTTTCCCAAGAGGTATTGCAATCGCTGAATATTTCAAAAAGAGGGTATCTCCTAGAGAACGGACGCATTAACCTCAGCGGTAATTCCAGTGATTTGTTAACGGATCCCAGGGTAAAGGAATCCTATCTGGGATTTTAAGACAGACTGCAGTTTGGCTGGCAGTAAATCTTGAAAGGAGTGGGCTTGATTAACTCGTATCTAACGGTAAAAAAGACGGCCACATTTTTATTCGTGGGTTTGGCCGCCATGGCTTTAAGTTTTTGCGTCAACACAGCGATTGCTGCACAACCTATCGTAATCGGTGGATCTTTACCTTTAACAGGTGAGTTTGCTGAAACCGGAAAACTGATTGAAAAGGGCATGAAGTTCTGGGCCCAAGAAATCAATGAAAAAGGCGGTTTGCTCGGTCGGCCAGTAGAATTTAAAATTTACGACGATGAATCTAATGTTGGTAAAGCAGTCACCTATGCAGAAAAAGCAATCACAGTGGACAAGGTTGATCTACTTTTTGGTGGCTATCCTGGAACAGCAGCTAGAGCAGTAATGCCGGTGGCTGAGAAACACAAGTTTGTTTATGTTTCCATGGGTGGGCATATGAAAAGCTTTGAACAAGGCTACACATATAGTTTTGGAGCTCCCCCATTGATGGGAGAGTGGTGGTATGAGGGCTTTTTTCAGTGGATGGAGACTGTGCCTGCAGATCAAAGACCAAAAAAAGCCGCAGTGTACACCATGAACAACCCCGTTGGAGCATCTCTGACAGGATCGATTCAAAAATGGACCAAGAAACTAGGAATAGAAATTGCGATTGATGAAAAATACAACCTTCCTCTTCCTGACGCAACCCCATTGATAATGAAGGCAAAACAGCTTCAATGTGACATGCTATTTGCCAACGGTTTTTTCGGGGATGGTGTAATGATGATTAGGGCCGCAAAAGCCCTCGATTATAACCCCAAAGCTATCCTGCAAGGCATAGGATCCGTTGTTCCCGCTTGGATCAAAGAACTTGGAAAGGATGGAGACTACGTTTTTTCAGGGACCTCTCTTTTCAACAAACTGAATTTTCCCGGTAACGACAAGCTCAATGAATATTCCAAAAAGGAATTCAAGATAGATGGTTATCCGCTTTATTTTGGATTCGGTTATGCATGGATGCAGGCCTTGGCGCAGGGGGCGGAAGGGGCAAAGAGCCTTGACCAGACCAAAATACGAGATTGGCTTAAGTCTAACAAAATTGAAACGATAGCAGGCCCAATGAAATTTGATGACAAGGGGTTGCCCGAACCGATTAACTTTTGCACCCAAATCATCAATGGCCAGGTTGAACTTGTTTGGCCATTGAATGTACAGACGGCCAAACCAGTTTATCCAAAACCGGCCTGGAAATAATAGAATGTGTCTGCGGGACAAGACAACCAGTCCCGCGGACTTGACTGATTTTCAGAAGACTGATTCACTTAAAGATATTCTTTTGAGACGGCCCTAGATGAATTCTACACTTATCATTCAATCACTAATAAGTGGCGTGATGATGGGATCTGTTTATGCGCTATTAGGGGTTGGTTTCTCTCTAACATGGGGCGTGATGAAGGTCATCAATGTAGCCCACGCTACATTCGGATTACTTGCCGCCTTTTTTGCCTACACAGCTTTGCAGGCTTATGGAGTGGATCCTCTAATTTCACTCGTTGTGTCGGTTCCATTGCTATTCTTGATAGGGTGCACCCTTTATCATCTGCTTATTGTTCGAATCACCAGCGCTAAAGCTGTAATTGTCTCCTCGATGATCTTAACTTTTGGTATGGCTATCATTCTTGAAAATCTCATGTTGCTTATTTGGGGAGCTGATCCGCGTTTGTTCACAACAAGTTACACAAGCAAAGTGATCATAATTGGTCCTTTCTATTTTCAGTACCCTCCGGTCATAGGTTTTTTGATTTCGATAGTCGGAGTGACCTTTCTATATCTTTTTCTGAAAAAAACTTACTTGGT